>JAOXSH010000154.1 GCA_025800145.1 Cohaesibacter sp. | reverse complement strand
AAAGTCAACATTTATCATGGCCCTATTTATCAGAAAGATGGTCAGCAATGTGCTACTGATCTCGATTTGGATGGTGCGATGCTTGCAACCCGAGACTTCTGGTTCGAGAAACCGCTGGAACAAGATGGAGCCTGGGCCAGTGTCCTTGACAATTACGCTCATTCACAGCCTTGGCCCGTTATTCCGCCGCCTCACACAGACACCTTTTTATCTACTCTTTTAAACACGAAGGACTCTGCACCTGGTCCTGATGGGATACCTTATTCAGCGTGGCGTCTTCTCCCAGATGTCTCAATTGATGCGGTTCTGGGTTACTTTTATGACATTGTCAATGACACTGCTTTGCCTCCGTTGCAAGTTGGGGTGTGGATACCCAAAGCCAAGAGTGGACCTACCGCTGATTTCTTCCGGCCATTGGGTATGCCCAATACAATTGATCGATTGGTAGATGGTGCCATTGCGTCGCACGTTATGGCTGCAACGTCGCATCTTATGCATCCATCTCAGGCTGTTATGTCTTG
>JAOXSH010000142.1 GCA_025800145.1 Cohaesibacter sp. | reverse complement strand
AAACGCGAAGCACATTTACTATTGAGCCAGTTCTTAAAACCCTGATCGGGCACTCAGAGCCTGATTTAAAAGTCCTGAGCCGACCTTCTCCCCCTCCCAGACCGCCCATAAGGGTACCATGACGGGTGGTCTGAAAAGGGGGAGAGGGCTGGCTCAGGACTTTTAAATCAGGCTCTGAGTGCCCGATCAGGGTTTTAAGAACTGGCTCAATAGTAAATGTGCTTCGCGTTTGATCCGTTCTATGACGACCGGATCTTTTACCATTTCCTTTTGTCCGGCATCAGAGCGCATGAATAGCGGGAAAAGCGTGATGCCCATTCGAAAGGATAGAAACAGATCTGCCGGTATATGCCGCACCGTTCCCTCAACCGCTCCTCGATTGATCATGTCGCCGACAATGACAAGCACTTCCTGAATTTTGGAACTGCATCGATTGAAAACCGAATATTCAAAAGGGGCTGGAAAGTCTGCTAGCAAAAGACGCGCATAGCCGCGATGGGTCACATAAAATTCTATGGTTCTATCGGCGCTGGCCATCAGCGCTTCCATGGGGTGCATGGTTTTGATCTCGTGATAAATGATCAATAACTCATCCATCAAACGATCTGCCAAAGCTTCCAGCACTTCTTTGCGGCCTGCAAAATGGGCATAGATAGAGGGCAGCTGAACACCCACCTGCTCTGCAACATCTTTCAGCTTCAGACCTTCCACGCCTTTTCTGGCAATTTCCTGTTCTGCAATGTCCAGTATCAAATCGCGGGTGCTGCGATTTTCATGCGTAAAATTCTTTCGTTTTGATGTCATATGCCACAGCGCCTTGAAGCGTATCTTGTAATATAGCTGTCACTATTGCGGATCAGGCAAGGCATATCAATAGATAGAAATGTCGGTTTCCTACTTCTTTTATATTCTTCAGAATAAAATCGCATTTCTATTATACCAACGGCATGAAAGATTAACCCATAGGATGCCTTGAAATGGCTCACTGAGCTGCGTTGTCTTTCTAGGAAAATGCCCCGGCATTGTCCGATCGAGCCGACGCCTTGCCATTAAACCATTTCAAGGCATCCTATGGGTTAATCTTTCATGCCGTTGGTATTATTCTTGATTATTCTTATCATATTTGAGCATCGTGAGCGCCTAACCCTGATCCTGTGATCAGAGTCAGACGCATCAATCTCTTTTTTTATTGGTCGGAAATATCGACAATCACACGGCCACGGACTTTTCCACCAACAATGTCACTGGCCGCCTGTATGGCATCTTTGAAGGCCACAGTTTTTGTCAATGTCTCAAGCTTGGCCATATCCAGATCTTGCGCCAGTCGCTCCCATGCCTGCATGCGCAGCTCTTTTGGGGCCATGACGGAATCAATGCCAAGCAGGCTCACACCGCGCAGGATGAAAGGAGCCACGCTTGAGGGCAGGTCCATGCCTTGCGCCAAACCACAAGCGGCAACCGCGCCGCCATATTGGGTCATGGACAAGACATTGGCCAAGGTGTGACTGCCCACCGCGTCCACCGCCCCTGCCCATCGTTCCTTATTCAAAGGTCTTGCCGGGCCTGACAAGTCTTCGCGATCTATCAGCTCGGCGGCTCCCAGATTTTTAAGATAGTCGGCTTCGGAATTGCGCCCGGTGGATGCAATGACATGATAGCCAAGCTTTGAGAGAATGGATATGGCGACAGACCCGACCCCTCCGGCGGCACCAGTAACCAGAATTGGGCCTTTTTGAGGAGTAAGACCGGCTTTTTCCAATGCAAGGACACAAAGCATAGAGGTATAACCGGCTGTTCCAATGCCCATACATTGTTTGCCGCTAAGGCCTTGTGGTTTATGGATAAGCCAATCGCCTTTGACCCGAGCCACTTGGCTATAGGCCCCCATATGGGTTTCCCCGACGCCCCAGCCATTGAGAATGACCTCTTGTCCGGGTTCAAAATCCGGATTTTGCGAGGAGAGAACCGTTCCCGCCATATCGATGCCCGGCACCATAGGCCAGCGGCGCACCACGGGGCTTTTGCCGGTGATGGCAAGGCCGTCTTTGTAATTCACGGTTGAATAGGCCACCTTTACGGTGACATCCCCTTCCATCAAATCATCTTGCGTCAATGATCTGATCGCCACACTTTGGTTTTTCTCTTCGTCACGATCAATGACAATGGCGTTAAACTGGTCCATTTATGCTTCCTTTATCTGTTTATTATTTGCTTTGCATGGTTTGATCACATTGTTTGATCTTCGTTTGATCTTCGGGCTTTTACTGATCAACTTATTAAGCAAACAATCGTTTGTATAGATAATTTTCTGCTTCGCTGACCTATTCTTTGGTCAGTTTTTATTTTGGTATAATGCGGGCAACAAATAGCTCTCAATCAGTTTTCTGGGCAATTTCCAAGCGTCTTTTTGATTATAATTGCCTGCATAAATGACGACAACAAAATCCAGCCCCTTATTGATGAGCAATTGTTGTCCGCCATTGCCAAAGCCTGCGGCCCAATAAGGTGGATTGCCTCTAGGGGAGAGATACCAGAAATAACCATATTTCAGGCCAGATCGCGTGACGCTTTTGGGGGCAAACGAAGCTTTGATCCAATTAAGGGGAATGATTTGTCTGTCTTGCCATTTGCCGCCCTGATTGATCATCAAACCGATTTTGGCAAGATCTTTGGCTGTCAAGCGCAGGCCTGAGGCTGCGGACGGGCCTTTGCCTTTTGCGCCATGCCATTCGAATGTTTCTATGCCAAGAGGTTCGAATAATGTTGTGTTGGCATAAGCATCCAGCGACATATTTGTGCCCCTTGCAATAAGGCGCCCAATGAGGGCAGTCGCACCGCCATTATAGATCCATGTTTTGCCGGGTTCGCTGATCAGAGGGCGAGAGAGCACATATTGATAGCGATCTTTGGAAAATTCCATGGCGATTTCGCTGTTGCGCTTGTCTGTATAGGGAAGATTTTCATTCCATTCGATCCCCATTTGCATGGTGAGCACATCGGCGATGGTGATTTTGCTGCGGCCGGGCTGTTGTGCCAATTCCTTATATTCGGGAAATGCTGCATAAAGGCTCTCAGATGGGGCTGGTACTTTGCCTTCCTCTAGAGCTTGTCGCCAAGCAATAGATTCGGGGTTCAGTTTTCCAAGCGAATATGATTCCATGGTTGTCGAGAGGAGATCGCCATGCCCTATTCGCATCCATTGGCTCTTCGAGAGCGTGTTGTTGCCCATGTTGAAGAGGG
>JAOXSH010000126.1 GCA_025800145.1 Cohaesibacter sp. | reverse complement strand
CGCAGAATTGATTGAAGAGGCGATTGGGGAGACCCTGACCTACTATGCCTTTCCAGACAGCCATTGGCTGAAAGATACGAACCAACAATCCGCTTGAGAGGATGTGGGTGCGTTTCCCGATTGACAATCATGCCTGAACCTGGCCGCGGCCAGGCTCAGGCATATCGCAGCGGGCAAATGGTCCGCTCGTAAATATATGAACATGACACCGCTCTACACAGAGCAAAACCAAACCGAAGGAGCAGTAGCCTAAAAACAAAAGTGAGAAAGATATTTGACACTACCTGTCGCAAAGTTTGGCGCAGGTCGCATTTATCCTGTAAATGGTCTCATTTTCATGCTTTGTTCACCTTTTGAAGCCCGAAGAGGAGAGCGATGAGGTCATTCTGTTTGCGAACGGTCCACTGGCCCGTAAAGTCGAAACCTTTCTTGAGCCATAGCATTGCCTCGAAACCAGCGATGGTTCGTCTTGCTGTATGAAATGATTGGAAACCGCCGTTTCTGGCCATATTCTTTTTTAATCTGAAATGGTCACTTTCTATGCCTTGCTGCAAATGCTTGGTGACATAGTGCACGGGGTCGGTTTGAAGTAGGCCTTGGTCGACGGACTGCTTGATTGTAGAGGGAAATGTATTGGCACCGTCAGTACCGATCTTACCCGGTGACAAAAGCGGCCCATCCTTGAGCATTTTGTTGAAGAAACGCTTAGCGGCATCAATATCGCGTTTGGCGGTGAGCAGGAAATCAACCGGGTTTCCGTGCTTATCTATAGCCCGATATAGATATTTCCACTTCCCGCGTACCTTCACATAAGTCTCGTCTATCCGCACAGAGCCATAATGTGGTTTTCGAAACCGGCGCAACCGTTTCTCGATCAAGGGAGCATAGGCTAACACCCAACGATTGATGCGACTGTGATCAACAGCAAAACCTCGCTCACGGAATATCTCTTCCAGATCCCGATAGCTCAACGGGTAACGCAGATACCAGGACACAGCCTGAATGATCAACCATGCTTCAAACTGCCTGCCTTTGAAATCGTCTTTCGATTTCCGCTTCAGCTTTTGGGCAATGGCATTCAGAATCATAGATAGATCTCCTGTAATAGGAGAAGCTTTTTGTCCCATAAGTCTCAAATCCTCGTTAACAAGCAAACTTTGCGACAAGCCCGTAAATGCGCATTTATCTGGTTGTTTACACTCTCTCTCTTTTCATTTTCCTGCCTCTGCCATTTCCCTTCTGTTGCTACCCTTGAACTTTGGCATAGTTGCGTGTCCTGGGGCTGAGATGCCTTGTTGGAGGATGACTGTTGGGATTGTCATGAGGATGATTTTGAGATCGAGGGCGAAGGATTGGTTTTTGATATACCAGAGATCGAGCTCGAAGCGCTGTTCCCATGTGATGGCGTTGCGGCCATTGATCTGCGCCCATCCGGTAAGGCCGGGCTTGACATCATGGCGGCGCAGCTGACGGTCGTTACAAAGAGCGATGAACTTGGCGTCTTG
>JAOXSH010000125.1 GCA_025800145.1 Cohaesibacter sp. | reverse complement strand
AGTGAGCCATTTCAAGGCACCGAAGGCCAGTTTTATTGGCTTTCTGGACTGCGTCGCTCTTGCTTTATGGTCAACCAGACCATCACAGCAAAAGCTTCTTACCAGAAAGCCAATAAAATCCGGTCATATGGGGTAATCTTTCAGGCCGTTGGTATTATACCAACGGCATAAAACAAAAGGGCACCAAAGGCACCCTTTTCATCACTATTTTATTTTTAAAATGCCAAATCTAATTGGTCTCTGGACCCATAACAGCCTGAATAGCAGGGGTCGAATGGGTCACGCCGCTGCGCGTTGCATGGCGGGCTGGGCTTTCCCCCTCTACCCATTCCCAATTGCTGTCATCAGCAAACAGAGCTTCCAGCATATTGAAATTAAGCTTGTGCCCGCCTTTGTAAGAACGGTAATGGGCCAGCAAAGGCGCCCCCGCCAAAGCCAGATCGCCAACAGCATCAAGGGTTTTGTGACGCACAAATTCGTCCACATAACGCAGACCATCAGGATTGACGACTTTTTGCTCGGCATCAATCACAACAGAATTTTCCAAAGACGAGCCAAGGGCATAACCAGCGGCCCAAAGTTTCTCAACATCGCTCATAAAGCCAAAGGTGCGCGCCAGACTGATATCTTTCTTAAAGACATCCGGCGTCATTTCGCCATCAAAGCTCTGAACCCCGATCGCATCGCAATCAAAATCAATGGTGACATCAAAACGGGTGCCGTCATGGGGCAAAAGCTCACCAACGCAATCGCCATTTTGAACCCGTACAGGCTTGAGCACACGAATATAGCGACGAGAGGCATTTTGCTCTTTCAGGCCAACCTGATCAATCGCATCAATATAGGCGCGGGAGCTGCCATCCATAACCGGCACTTCATCCGCGTCCACTTCCACCAGAACATTGTCGACACCATAGCCAACAAGCGCAGCCATCAAATGCTCAATCGTGGCAATCATGCCCTTGTCAGGATGACCAATGATGGTGCAAAGGCGCGTATCAAGAACAGAAGAATAGGACCCGGCAATTTCAGTCTCAGTACCTTTTTCCTTATCGACACGGACAAAAACAATGCCGCTATTGGCATCAGCGGGATGCAGAACCATCTCAACGGGCTTGCCACTATGCACACCAATTCCAGAAACCACAACACGATCCATCAGCGTGGTCTGTTTGGCTTTCAGCACGTTCGTCATAATGTCGCCCCTAATTTCATCCAACAATGATCAAAGCATTCAGGCTGCTTCACTTTCAACCAAGCGGCACCTTTATCCCTGCCAAGCTCACTTCTTGTTATTTTGGTAAACATAGCTTGCCCGGCCAGCACTGCCAAATCACGCTTTCTTACCCATTGTTACGAAAATAGAAGCATCCTTCACCATAACGAAAAAATCGAAAAAACCTTTTATTTACAATAAAATAAAGGCCGGAACCTTATCAGTTCCGACCCTTTATATCTTGTATAAGAGCGTCTTTGTAACACTCTGTTACTGAGCTTGACGACGCAAGAAAGCGGGAATCTCTACCTGCTCTTCTTCGCTCAAAGCCGGTTGCGCTGGCGCTTGTGTTGGCACGGCACGACCATGAGGGTCAAGCTGGCCCTGCTGGGGCTGATACAGACCTTGCTGGGGCATGGCACGCTGGGACATTTGCGGACGTGGCGCAAATTCATTCAGCGGAGACCCGGCAGCAGGCGTAGCTTGATGCTGAGACATCGGCGCTTGCGGTGCAGCAGGGGCATTCATGCTTGGCATGGCTGGCAAATCAGCGTGAGGCACGGCAGTCGCCTGCTCGCTTATCTCATCCTCTTCACGGCGGCCAAGGCCAACAGCTGCAAGGCGTTTCAGCAAGCTCATTGGACGCTGCTCTTCGCTTGTCTCTGCCTGCTCTTCCTGACTATGCAATTGCGCCAGTTCCCGCTGGATCATAGGGGGCAGATCATCAACCTTTGGCATGGTGCGATGCAGATTTTGTGGCATTTCCGGCATAGGTGGAATGAAAGGCGCAGAAGCAATAACCGGCTCTTCCACAACAGCCTGTGGCTCAAACTCTTCTTCAACTTCGGGCACAGATGGCTCAACAGCTGCTTCTGGCTTGAAAGGTGCCAAAGAAATGGCCGGATCCTGCTCTGCAGGATGCGCCAACGGAATTTCTGGCAACTCGATTTCGCGCTCAACAGCCTGCACAGCTTCTGCAATAGGAGCAGAAGGAATAGCTGCAACAGGCTCGGAAACCGCAGTCGGCGCAGGCATCGCAGCAGGCTGGGCTTGTGCATCAGAGGTCGCAACAGACACAGAGCGCAGACGCTCAGCCAATTCTTTCATCCGCTGATCGGCAGGCACAACACTTTCATGAATAATCTGGTCAATCCCGGTAGAGACCACAGAAACGCGGATCATGCCTTCCATATTCTCGTCAAACGTCGCACCGAGAATGATATTGGCATCTTCATCCACTTCCTCGCGAATGCGTGTTGCCGCTTCATCCACTTCAAACAGGGTCAGATCGCGACCACCGGTGATGGAAATCAGCAGGCCTTGCGCGCCTTTCATGGAGACATCATCCAGCAATGGATTGGCAATCGCCGCTTCTGCTGCGGCAAGCGCCCGACCCTCGCCAGAAGCTTCGCCCGTACCCATCATGGCTTTGCCCATAGAGCGCATGACCGAACGCACATCAGCAAAGTCAAGATTGATCAGGCCTTCTTTGACCATCAAATCAGTGATACAGGCAACACCGGAATAAAGCACCTCATCAGCCATGGTAAAGGCATCGGCAAAGGTGGTTTTTTCATTGGCAATGCGGAACAGATTCTGGTTCGGAATCACAATCAGCGTATCAACGCTCTGTTGCAAATCATCAATGCCAGCCTCTGCCAGACGCATACGACGCTGACCTTCAAAATGGAACGGCTTGGTCACCACACCAACGGTCAGAATACCCATATCGCGAGCGGTGCGCGCAATCACAGGGGCCGCACCGGTGCCAGTGCCACCGCCCATACCGGCGGTGATGAACAACATATGAGAGCCATTGAGATGATCGCTGATCTCGTCAATCACTTCTTCGGCCGCCGCCCGGCCAACTTCTGGTTGGGACCCGGCACCAAGGCCTTCGGTCACCGCGATGCCCATTTGCACAATGCGCTCTGCCTTGGACATGGTAAGCGCTTGCGCATCGGTATTGGCAACAACAAATTCCACGCCCTCAAGGCCGGTATTGATCATGTTGTTGACAGCGTTACCGCCAGCACCGCCGACACCGAACACCGTAATTCTCGGCTTCAATTCGGTAATGTCGGGCATTTTCAGATTAATGGTCATAATACCCTCGTTTCACTGCATGGATCGAATTGTCACCGATCTCAATCCGCATCTAAAAAGCTGTCGCACCTATAACAGCTTCGTCCCAATTTCAATTCAGAGTCCTGATCAGGCAGTGGGGCGAATCACTTCAAATGAATATACCCCAACCCATTGATTCTGATCAAATAACCAAGCGCATTTTTCACGCTTAAATTCCGATCACAAAACTCAGAAACTCTCCCTAAGCCACTGACCAACACGGGAAAAATATCCATCTGTCCCGGTCAATCGCGGTTTCACCGCCAGTCTCTCAAATTGCTCAATCTGCGAGACTTGCGGATAAATCAACAAACCAACAGCCGTTGCAAAGGAAGGCCCCTTGGCAACATCTGGCAATCCGGCCACCCCAAGGGGTCGCCCAAGGCGCACATTGCGCCCCAGCATTCTGCGTGCTGTTTCTGGAATTCCGGTCAATTGACTGGCCCCACCGGTCAGCACAACGCGCCGTCCCACATGAGAAGAAAAGCCCGACGCCTGCAAACGATCGCGCACCAGTTCCAGAATTTCCTCAACCCGTGGGCGAATGATCCGCGTCAAAGCCGCTTTCGGCACTTGATTGAGCAAATCCCGATCATCATCACCAACCGGTGGCACAGCCACCAATTCCTGATCATCGGACAAAGACAACAAGGCACTGCCATGCAAGGTCTTGATCCGCTCGGCGTCAGCAAGACGGGTCGAGAGACCACGCGCCAGATCCATCGTCACATGGGTGCCGCCAATCGCAATGGCATCGGAATGCACAAACTGCCCATCCATAAAGATGGACAATGTGGTCGTCCCCCCACCCATATCAACACAGGCAACCCCAAGCTCGGCTTCATCATCCACCAGACAGGCAAGGCCAGAGGCATAAGGCGTCGCCACCATCATCTCCACTTCCAGATGACAGCGATTGACGCATAATTCGAGATTTTTCAACGGCGCAGATTGAGCGGTGACCACATGCATATCAACGGCCAGCTCATCCCCCAGCATCCCGCGCGGATCGCGAATGCCCTTGCCCCCATCCAGCGAATAGCCAATAGGCATGGAATGCACAACCGAGCGATCCACAGTCAGCAAATGCTCGGCCCCTGCATGTAAAACACGGCGAATATCCGCATCATCCACTTCATGACCATTCAGCGAGACTGTCGCACTTAACGTATCCGAAGACAGGCGACCACAAGAGACATTGACGATCAGGCTTTCAACCGTGATATCCGCCTGACGTTCTGCCGCATCCACCGCCAGCCGAATGGAATTTTCCGCCTGGTCCAGATCAACAATCACGCCAGACTTCATGCCCTTGGCCTGATGCAATCCAAAACCCAAAACCTGCACATGATGCGTGCGATAGCGCAAAGCCTCGCCAGATGGGCGGGGGCTTAATCGCGCAATGATGCAGCAAACCTTGCTTGAGCCAATATCCAGAATGGTGATGATAGACGAGCGCTTCTGGTTCAGACCACGGGCGCGCATGTCACGTTTGTTCCACGGAGTATGGATCATGCCTCCACCTCCTTGGGTAATTTGGCCCCAAGATCACGCAAAACAGCCCGGCGTTTTTCAGCCGCATCCTTGCCCATGCGCACAAAGGTGCGGTCTTTCAGACGCAAATCAACCGAGATAATATCCTTGCGGGACAGATTGCCCTCCTCATCAAAGGCCATGACCTTGTCCAGCGCATCCTGCAAATCATATTCGGGCAATTTGATGAACACACCATTCTTCAAATACAAATCCCAGCGGCGTTCGCCCACATAGGCAACGGCCCGGATTTTACGCGCCAGCGATGGATAATGAGACAAAAGCTCAAACAACAGCGAAGCCTGACGCTGCGCCCCATGACCAACAACCAAAGGCAGTGCTTTGAATGCCGGCTCCACACGATCAGAGATAACCGAGCCATCATAGGCAATCAGCGAGACATATTGACCGCGCTGCCACAAGGCAAAAGGCTTTTGCTCTTCCACTACGATTTGCAGCTTATTGGGATAAAGCTTCTGAACCTTGGCTTCGGCAATCCAGCTGATCTGTTCCAGATTTTTGCGTGCCGCATAGGCATCGAAGGTCAGCAGCGAGCTTTCACTATTTAAGGACAGAGCATTGAGAATTTCCGCTTCACTGACTTCCTTCTGACCGGAAATCAGAACCGATTCCACCTTCAAACCGATAACAGAGGAGACACGCTCAAGCGCCGTCTGATTGCTGCCACCAATCATCGCGCCATACAGACAGGTCAAACCGAGAAACCCAACAGACATGCCCCAGCCAATGCCACGCGGCAACCATGCCTCGGCAAGCGGAATGATCCGCTTATACAAAGGAAGGCGGCGTTGCTCATAGGCAACGGCACGCGGCAATAAGGGATCAGCACTTTGCCCCTCTTTGCCCATAGCAGCCATAGCCCGTTGCTGTTCGCTCAGTTTATGTGCCTTTAGCGGTCGCACGTAGCGTCCTCCACCATCCAGGAAACCAATTGCGCAAATGTCATGCCCTCATGGGCGGCAAGTTCAGGAACCAGCGAGGTCGGCGTCATGCCCGGCTGTGTATTCACTTCCAGACAGATCAATTCCCCCTCGCCCTCTCCTGTATCGTCAAAGCGAAAGTCAGCCCGACTAACCCCCCGACAGCCAAGAGCTTTATGCGCGGTTAAGGTTAACGATTGTATATATTGGTAAATATTCGGTTTAAGAGTGGCCGGTAAAATGTGCGAAGAGCCTCCCGGCGCATATTTTGCGTCATAATCATAGAAGCCATCATCTGTGGATAGAATTTCCGTGACCTCAAGCGCCCGCCCATCCATGGCCGCACAGGTCAATTCACGACCCGGAATATAGCGCTCCACCATAACAATATCACCATAGGGCCAATCAGAGGAAAACAGCTCCTGGGGCGGATGCTCGTGGCCTTCCTGCACAATCAAAACGCCAAAGCTGGAGCCTTCACAAACAGGTTTGACAACATAAGGCGGTTTCATCACATGCTGTTTGGCAGCTTCAAGACGATGCATCACCTTGGCCTCAGCCACAGGGATTCCAGCAGCTTTCATAACATCTTTGGCCTTTTGCTTATCCATAGCAAGGGAAGAGGCCAACACACCCGAATGGGTATAAGCAATGTTAAGAATTTCCAGCACACCCTGAATGCAGCCATCCTCACCAAAAGGGCCATGCAGCGCATTAAAGGCAACATCGGGTTTCAAATCCGCCAGAACCTGCGCAATATCGCGGTCGACATCCACTTCGCTCACCTTGTAGCCAGCCTCACCAAGAGCAAGCGCACAAGCCTTCCCCGAACTCAGCGAAACCGGGCGCTCAGAAGACCAACCACCCATCAAAACCGCAACATGTTTCGTCATCATAATTTCCTTATATGCACGTCACAAATAAAAGCCACTGGCTCTCCCCATCCCACAAGGACAAAAAGGCATTCATGCGACCTGCAATGCAATTTGCATCTAGATGGACTGATTATGGTTAACAAAACCTAATAAAGTCTTTGAACGCGCATCTTTTTTAAAAGCTGCAAATCATCGACAAACAACCATGGAAAGAAAGAGCAAAGCACCAAAATGGCTTATGCCAAATGAATCGAAGCTGAATACCCCGATCAGAGCTTGATTTATGAGTTTACATCCTAAAAATCCTTTGCCAGCCCTCTCCCCCTCCCAAACCACCCACGAGGATACCATGACGGGTGGTTTGGGAGGGGGAGAGGGCTGGATATGCCGCCTAAAAGCCTCATATAGAGACTTTTAAATCGGGCACTAAGACACAAAAAAAGCGGCTTTGGATTGAAGCCCCAACCCAAAGCCGCTTTTCAAAGCATCATGATAAAATTCAGATCAGGCCGTACCATCCTCCAAAAAGGCGGGAATAGACACACCCTCAACATGCTGACCAATGCGCTTGATCTCCCAATGCAGTTCCAGACCGGTCCGGGCGCGCACCTTACCACGCACCATCTCGCCCAATCGTTCAATATCCTCTGCACTGGCATTGCCAGTATTGATCAGAAAATTGGTATGTTTGGGCGAAACCTGCGCGCCCCCCAATTCAAACCCACGAAATCCGGCTTCATCCACCAATTTCCAAGCACTCAGCCCATCAGGATTTTTAAAGGTAGAGCCACCGGTTCGCTCCTTGGTCGGCTGGTTTTCTTCGCGATAGCTGGACACGTCTTCCATTTCGCGTTTCAACGCATCCGGGTCCCCTGCCTCGCCCTGATAGGTGGCCTGCGTGAAAATAAAATCTGACGGCACCCCGCAAGACCGATAGCCATGCTTCAAATCATCCGGACTCAAAACATGAAGAGCGCCCTGACGGTCCACCGCCCGCGCCGACAAAAGCCGCTCTTTGGTCTCGGCCCCATGGGCCCCTGCATTCATGCGCAACGCCCCACCAATGCTGCCCGGTATCCCTTTATAAAAGGCAAAACCGCCAATGCCTTGCCTGGCCATCTGGGTTGCAAAACGCATATCAGGCATCGCCGCGCCAACATGCACTTTCAAATCATCATCCACCTCAATGCTACTAAAGGCCTTGCCGGACAGACGAATGACCACCCCTTCAACGCCCCCTTCACGCACCAGCAAATTGGAACCCAAGCCAATCACCGTCACGGAAATATCTGCGGGCAGGTTTTTCAAAAAGAAGGCCAAATCCGCTTCATCAGCCGGATTGAACAGCAATTGCGCCACCCCACCCACGCGAAACCATGTATAAGGCGCAAGCGAAAAATTGGATTGCAACCGCCCCCGCACCTCACCGGTCCAATCACCCAAAGTCTCAAGCAAATCAGCAAAGGCCATCTCTCTATTCCCCTGCCAGCTTGATCAATTGATCGGGCAAGGCATTGGCCCATGCCGTAATATTGCCCGCACCAAGGCAGACCACATAATCGCCCGGTTGGGCAATCTCACGCACACGGTGCACCAGCCCCGCTTCATCGCCCAGCAAGGAAGCATGGCGATGACCATGGCTCTTGAGCCCTTCTACCAGACTTTCAGAATGAATACCCTCAATCGGTTGCTCACCCGCCGCAAACACATCCGCCACCAACACGTGATCGGCATTGTTAAAGCAGCTACAGAAATCTTCGAAATGATCTTCCAGACGGCTATAGCGATGGGGTTGCATCACCGCAATCACCTTGCCTTGGCTGGCCTGACGGGCGGCGTTTAACACCGCTGAAATCTCGACCGGGTGATGGGCATAATCATCGATCACTTCAATACCATTCCAAGAACCGGTCCGGGTAAAGCGGCGCTTCACGCCACCAAAATTGGCCAAGCCTTTGCGAATATCCTTGGCAGAAATCCCCAATTCATGGGCAACCACAATCGCCGCTGTCGCATTGGCCACATTATGCTCACCGGGCATTGGCAGCGATAGACCGGAAATTTCTTCCCGCTCACCACTTTGGCGATTGCGGATGGTGATGGAAAAACGGCTCACGCCCCCTTCAGAGCGCAAATCAGAATAGCGCACATCCGCTTGCGGATTGGCACCATAGGTCACAATACGGCGGTCCTCAATCTGCCCAACAAGCCCCTGCACTTCTGGATGATCCAGACACATGGCAGCAAATCCATAGAAAGGCACATTCTCAACAAAAGCGGCAAAGGCCCGACGAACCGAGTCAAAACTGCCATAATGATCCAGATGCTCGGGATCAATATTGGTCACCACCGCAATATCAGCAGGAAGTTTGACGAAAGTGCCATCCGATTCATCGGCTTCCACCACCATCCAGTCGCCATCGCCCATGCGCGCATTGGTGCCATAGGCATTGATAATGCCCCCATTAATCACGGTCGGATCTTTATGTCCCGCATCCAACAAGGCCGCAACAAGCGATGTCGTGGTGGTTTTGCCATGGGTGCCCCCCACAGCAATGGCGGACTTGAACCGCATCAATTCGGCCAGCATTTCCGCCCGCCGCACAACCGGCAACAAACGCGCTCGCGCCTCTTTCAGCTCAGGATTATCCGCCTTGATGGCAGACGAGACCACAACCACCTGCGCCCCATCAATATGCTCGGCAGCATGGCCGATTTTAACCTCGATGCCTTTTTCGCGCAATCGCACAACATTGGCACTTTCTGACACATCACTGCCCTGAACGCTATAACCCAGCCTGACCAGCACTTCTGCAATACCGGACATGCCGATGCCACCAATCCCGACAAAATGTACAGGACCAATATTTTGAGGCATTTTCATAGGACAACTCCTGTCTTTGCAACCAACTCCTCAACAAGATCGGCAAGACGCTCGGCTGCATCGGGCTTGCCTTGCCCTTTTGCGGCCTTGGCAGCTGCAATCAATCTGTCTGGATTGGAAAATAACTCTTCTATCAAATCAGCAATTGGATTGGGGCGCAAACCGCGCTGCTCCATAATCCATGCACCACCAACATCTGCAAGCACTTGCGCATTGGCTTTTTGGTCCTGATCCAGCGAGCCGGGCAACGGCACCAACAAAGATGGCCGACCAATCGCGGCCAATTCACTCACCGAAGACGCACCAGAACGGCAAATCACCAAATGGCTATCGGCAATGCGCTCTGGCATATCCGAAAAGAAAGGCGAAATCTCTGCCTCAAGCTTCAATTCCCGGTAAGCAACGCGCACCTTTGGCAAATCTTCCGGGCGACATTGCTGCACCAGCTTGATCCGCGCCCGCATCTCTTCTGGCAAACGCCCAAGCACACCGGGCATATATTCGCTGAAAAAGCGCGCCCCCTGACTGCCCCCAAAAATGGTCAGTTTCAAAGGCCCCTCACTATCCAGCAAAGGATAATCCATCAACGCCGCTTCCAACACCGCAGGCCGCACCGGATTGCCGGTCAAAGTGGTGATATCGCGAAAAGCCTCCCCGCCTTTCAAAACCGGAAAACTAGCCGCCAAGGCCTTGGCACTGCGTGCCAAAAGCCGATTGGCCCGGCCAATCACTCCATTTTGTTCATGCAAACAGGTAACAATACCAAGACTGCTGGCAGCCAACATGGGCGGCACCGTCGGATAGCCCCCAAAGCCAACCAAAGCAGCTGGCTTTAGCTCTTTCAGGGTCTTGCGCGCAACCCAAAAGCCTTTGGCCAGCGTCACAGCGGCCTTTGCCATGGTCAGCGGATTTTTGCCTGATGGGGTCGCCGAGGGAATGATGCGAACACTGGTTGCCGGAAAATCATGCCCATAGCGCTCTGCCCTGCCATCGGTTGCCAAATGCACCTGCCAGCCACGAGCAATCAACACATGCGCCAAAGCCTGCGCGGGAAACAGATGACCCCCAGTGCCACCAGCGGTCAGTACAATCACTTTTTCCATTCTCTTCCCTGCAAAACAGGGCTCCATTCCTGTCAATCACGAATTGGCGTTGCGCTGTCCCAGCTCCGGCCTGCGTCTGGTCAAAGCCAGCAAAAACCCCATCCCTATGGCAACAGACAACAAAGAGGAGCGCCCATAAGAAATGAAAGGCAGCGTCATACCCTTTGCTGGCATCAATTGCAAATTGACCGCAATATTGATCACAGCCTGCAAACCAAACAAAATTGCCAGTCCGGCCACCGCCAGCCGTTTGAACAAATCATGCGAGCGCAAGGCCAGCATCATGGAGCGCACCACAATGAACAAATAAGCCCCCACCAGAACAAGACAAACAAGAATGCCAAATTCCTCGGCCAGAACCGCAAAAATAAAATCCGTATGGGAATCGGGCAAAATGCGTTTCACAATGCCCTCGCCCGGACCCGTGCCAAGCCAGCCACCACGCACGATGGAATCCATCGCCTTGTCAACCTGAAACGTATCCCCCGTTGCCGGATCCAAAAAGCGATTGATCCGCCCGGTCACATGAGGCAAGAAGAAATAAGCCGCCGTCAAACCGGCCACTCCAAGCCCCAGCAACAAAAAGATCCAGAAAAGCGGCATCCCGGCCATAAAAAAGAGCCCGGACCACACCGCCCCAAGCAAGATAGTCTGGCCAATATCAGGCTGCGCCACCAACAAGGCGCCGGCAACCATCAGCAAAATAATCGCAAAAAGATTGCCCGGTATTTCGGGCCTGCGATCATTTTCGGCAAATAACCAAGCCACCAGAACCACAAAAGCAGGCTTTAAAAATTCCGAAGGCTGCAAGGAAATGCCCGCAATCGAAATCCAGCGCTGCGCCCCTTTGGCAGAAAAGCCAAACAACAGCGTCAACACCATCCCGATAAGCGAGCCAACAAGCACCAAAAGCGCCACGCGCCGAATCGTGCGCGCTTCCAAAAAAGTCAAGCCAATCATGATGCTGAGCGCAACGGGAATAAAGACCGCATGACGTTTGACAAAATGAAAACTGTCAAGGCCAATGCGCTCGGCCACCGCAGGACTGGCCGCCATCGATAGAACAAGCCCGGCAAACAACATCAAAATCAGCACCAGCAACATGGGCCGGTCGATGGTCCACCACCATTCCGTCAAACGATTTTTCGTCGTGCGCCGCATCACTCGTTTCCCTACAAGCCAGTCTCACTTTCAAGATAAGCATGAACCATGGCCCGCAAGGCATCGCCTCGCGCCATGAAATTTGGATATTGATCAAAAGAGGCACAGGCAGGCGACAGCAAAATCACCTCTTCTTGATCTTTCTTTTGATCCTCTTGCGCTTCTGCACGGGCATCCGCAATAGCGCTGGCAACAGCTGTGTCCAGATCGCCACATTCACGCACACGCACCCCATGCTCGGACAAGGTAGCGGCAAAGTCTGAGCTGGCCTCTCCAATCAGATAGGCACAGGCAATCCGGTCAAAATAATCCACCAGAGCCGCAATGCCGCCTTCCTTTGCCTGCCCCCCGGCAATCCAGCGTACCTTGCCAAAAGCCCCGAGTGCCCGCGCCGCAGCATCGGCATTGGTGCCCTTGGAATCATTGATGAAAAGAAGCCCCTTACCATGACCGACTTCTTCCATACGATGTTCCAAACCACCAAAACTCATCAAACCTTTGGCAATTTGCGACGGCGTTAAATTGAATCTCTGGGCAATGGCAACAGCCGCAGCAGCATTTTGCGCATTATGAGATCCACGCAAGGCCCGTGCCTGATCCAGATTGAACAAAAAGCCATCGCTCATGCTTTGCAAAAATCCATCCGGTGCGCGCACCCCCGCCCGATCATTGGCAAAGCCGGAAATGGTCGTCACATCCTTGCTTTTAAGGCGCAAATTGGAAGCAATATTGGCGCAATAGCGATCATCAACCCCAATAACAGCCTGATCAGACTGGGCCACGAGCCGCGCCTTGATTTGCGCATAATTCTGCATTGTGCCATGACGATCGAGATGATCTGCCGATAGATTGAGCAACAGGCCAACAGAAGGGTTCAAACCAGGGGCCAAATCAATCTGATAAGAGGAGACCTCAATCACATAGACACGCGCGCCATCTGAGCGACCATCAAGACCATCAAAGGGCGCAAGCTCCAAAATAGGCGTGCCGATATTACCGCCCATCTGCACATCATAACCCGCCTCTTTGAGAATATGCGAAACCAGCGCCGTTGTCGTTGATTTGCCATTGGTGCCAGTGATGGCCACAAAAGAGCAAGCGGGCGATTGCTTGGCGCGCTCGCGCACAAACAATTCAATATCGCCAATAATCTCGACCCCCGCCTCTTGCGCCAAGCGCACACTCCAATGCGGCTCGGGATGGGTCAGCGGCACACCCGGTGCAAGAACCAATGCATCAATGCTGCGCCAGTCTGCCTGACGCAAATCCAAAATTGTCACGCCCGCAATCTTGGCAGCTTGCGCACAGCGCTCCTCATTATCATCAAAGGCAAGAATATGCGCCCCGCCAGCGCTTAGCGCCTCCAGGCAGGAAAGCCCACTGTCCCCCAAACCAAAGACGGCAACGGACCTGCCTTTAAAACAAGTAAGCGCGATCATGCCTTGCCTCTAACTTTCTCTTTTCGGCAATCTCATCATTGCCTGCCATTCTCTTCGTCTATGCCATTCTCTTCGTTTATGGCAATCATAGCCGAGTCTGCACCGCAACAATCACCGCAATTTCAGCGTACTAAGCCCAATCAATGCCAAAACAACCGCAATGATCCAAAAGCGGATCACCACCTGCGGCTCGGTCCAGCCTTTATGCTCAAAATGGTGATGGATCGGCGCCATGCGGAACACCCGACGCCCGGTCAACTTGAAGGAGCCAACCTGAATGATCACAGAGACCGCTTCCAGCACGAACAGTCCCCCAACAATCGCCAACACCAATTCATGCTTGGTTGCGACAGAAATGGACCCCAGCATACCGCCCAGCGCAAGCGACCCTGTATCGCCCATAAAAATCGCAGCGGGCGGCGCATTGAACCACAAAAAGCCAAGCCCGGCCCCAACCATGGCCCCACACAGGACCAACAATTCACCTGTGCCCGGCACATAATGAATTTGCAGATAATCAGCAAAAATCTCGTTCCCCGACAGATAGGCAATCACGCCAAAGGTGGCCGTGGCAATCATCACCGGAACAATCGCCAAACCATCCAGACCATCGGTCAAATTCACTGCATTGCCAGCCCCGACAATCACAAACAGACCAAAGGGCACAAAGAACCAGCCCAAATCCAGCAAGATATCTTTGAAGAAGGGGAAGGTCACAGAAGTAGAAAAAGCACTTTCGCCCAATTGCGCCACTGCAAAACAGGCCATCCCGGCAATCAAAGCCTCAATGGCCAATCGCATTTTGCTGGAAAAGCCCTTGTGACTGGCACTGGAAACTTTCAAAAAATCATCATAAAAGCCCACAAGACCAAAACCAACCGTGACAAACAGCACAATCCAAACATAGGGATTGCCCAAATCGGCCCAAAGCAGCGTCGCCATACAGAGCCCGGACAAGATCATCAGGCCTCCCATGGTTGGCGTACCTTTTTTTGTCACCAAATGGTTCTGCGGTCCATCTTCACGAATGGGCTGACCCTTGCCTTGCCGATTGCGCAAAGAGCGAATAATGGTAGGCCCAAACATGAAAACGAACAAAAGCGCGGTAATGATGGCCCCGGCTGTTCGAAAGGTCAAATAGCGAAAAACATTCAAACCGGAAATATAGTCCGAAAATTCAACAAGATACATCAGCATCTATAAAGGGCCTTTCCTTGCCGCGACTCACTGTCATTTAATTCTTATAGCGTTCCAGCAAATTGGAAACAATGATAGCCATGCGAGATCCCAAAGAGCCCTTGACCATCACCACATCACCGGCCTGCAAATCAGCTTTCAATGGATCAATCAGACCCTCTGAACGCTCTGCATAGCTGGCCTTGATCGCTTCTGGCAAACAATCCCACAAATGCCGCATCATCGGCCCACACAGATAAACCCGATCAATGCCACACGTCACGATCGTCTCTTTCAATGCGACATGAAGACTGGCGCTCTCATCCCCCAATTCCAGCATATCACCGAGCACAGCAATATGCCGGACGGATGCCAGCTTCCCATGATCCTGATCCGCCCCCAAGGCCAGCACCTTTAAAGCCGCTTCAACCGAGCTGGGATTGGCATTGTAGCTTTCATCCACCAACAAGGCATTGCCGGTCTCAAGCGCCAATTCGTGCCGCTCGCCACGCCCTTTGCTGGCCTGATGCGCCCCCAAAGCCTGAATAGCTGCGCGCACATTACCATGGGCAAGATGAACCGCAGATAAAACCGCCAGCGCATTTTGCGCAAGATGCACACCCGGAGCCGCCAAATGCACAGAATAATCATCACCAAACAGCGCAATATCCAGATCAGAACCATCCGGCTTCAGAGTGGCAGATGTCAGGCAACTATCAAAGGCAGCATCAGAGCCAAAGCGATAAATCCGCTCTAGCCCACACTCTTGCGCTTTTTGGACCAAAAAGTCGCCAAAGGCATTATCGCCATTGACCAACACAGCACCACCGGGCACCACACCTTCAAAAATTTCTGCCTTGGCCGCCGCAATGTCATCAAGACTGTCAAAATTGCCGATATGAGCAGCGACAACGGTTGTCACCATGGCAATATCAGGGCGTACCATATCCACCAGCACCCGAATTTCACCACTGTGATTCATGCCAATTTCAAAAATGCCATAATCGGTATCCGATGGCATCCGCGCCAGCGTCAGCGGCACCCCCCAATGGTTGTTAAAGGACGCAACCGCCGCATGAACCTTGCCAGAAGGCGCAAGACATTGACGCAAGGCATCTTTGGTGCTGGTTTTGCCAACACTGCCCGTAATCGCCAAAATACGGCCTTTGACCCGCTGGCGTGCCGCTCGTCCCACACGCTCCAAAGCGCTCAAGACATCCTCAACAAACACAACACGGTCGCTCAAATCTGCAAAATCCGAGCGCTGGGCATCCGCCAGCACAACAACCGAGGCCCCAGCCTCTAACGCAGCCCGTGCAAAAGCATGGCCATCAAAGCGATCCCCTTTAATGGCGAAAAAGGCATCCCCCTTTTCAACAGAGCGACTGTCAATAGAAATGCCCTCAATATCAAAAAGAGCGCCGGGCTGATCACAAGGCGCAATCGCATCCGAAAAATCAGCAGCAGACCAAAGTGGGCTCACAATATCGCATCCTTCGCATCAGCAGGGTTAAACGCTCCAAGGGCCTTTTGAACCGCTTCATGATCAGAAAAAGGCAAAATCTCTCCTTTAACCGTCTGCCCCCGCTCATGCCCCTTGCCCGCCACAAGCAAGATATCCCCAGCCTTTAACAGCGAAACAGCATGGGCAATGGCTTCATAACGCCCGCCAATTTCACAGCCATTCACCACAGCCTCCATAATGGCTTTGCGAATAAGCGCAGGCTCTTCCGAGCGCGGATTGTCATCGCTCACAATGACATAATCGGCATAATCACTCGCCGCCTTGCCCATCATTGGCCGTTTGCCCGGATCCCGGTCTCCCCCTGCACCAAAGATAACAATCAAACGCCCAGCAGTGAAAGGACGCAAGGCCTTCAAAGCGGTTTCCAGCGAATCTGGCGTGTGGGAATAATCAACATAGATGGGCGCACCAGAAACAGAGCGCCCCACCAGCTCCATACGCCCGCAAGCGCCCTTCAAATGCGACAAGGCCAGAAGAATATCGGCAACCTCAACCCCGCTGGCATAGGCCATCAATCCCGCCACCAGCGCGTTTGAGGCCTGAAAGGTGCCCACAAGAGGAATGCGCGCCTCGACATCACCCCAAAGGCCAGAAAGAGCAACAATTTGCGCCTGCCCATCAAAGGCAATCGAGACAATGCGCACATCCACATCATTGCCTTCTCCAACCGTTAGGCACCGCAAACCTCGCTGTTGGGCCGTTTTAAGAAAAACAGCGCCATTGTCATCATCCATATTGATGACAGCCGCGCCCTTTTCCCGCACAAGTCGCGAAAAAAGCTGCAATTTTGCCGCGCGATAAGCATCAAATGTCTTGTGATAATCAAGGTGATCACGGGTTAAATTGGTAAAGGCACCAATATCAACCTGCAAGCCATCCAGTCTTTTTTGCTCAAGACCATGACTGGACGCCTCAAGCGCCAAATGACTGATGCCTTGTTCTGTTTGCAGCTGCTGCACATTTTGCATCAATCCAACAGGATCCGGCGTTGTCAGCCCGCCATAACTCGTGCCATTTGGCCCCTCAATGCCAATGGTGCCAATATTGGCCGCTCTTTTGCCAACATGCGCCCAGATCTGCCGCAAAAAGGAAGCAATAGAGGTTTTGCCATTGGTGCCGGTAACCGCAGCCACCTGCTCCAGTTCAACAGGATGGAAGCGCCCTGCCAGATCGGCCAAAGCCTGATGAACATCCTTGCACTCAAAAACCGGAAAATCCGCACCAACATCCTCTGGCACAGCAGACCGATCAGATATCAAGGCGGCACAGGCCCCCTTTTCAAGGGCTTGCGACAGAAAAACCGCACCATCCACCTGATAACCGGGCACACCAATAAACAAAAAACCCGTTTCTATCTTGCGGCTATCAGCATTCAGTCCCGTAATTATGTTGCCCAAACAAGCCTTGTCCCCCTGACGCAAGGTGATAGGCAAGGAGGCAAAAAGGTCTTCAAGCAACATAAACAAGGCTCCGCAAGAGAGATCAATTCAAAACGATCCCACAGCTTTAAAAGGATGCCGCAACAGTTGGAACAACCTTTTGTCCAAAACGGGGCGTAACCCCCAACATTGATCCAATTCTGCGGATAACATTGCCAGCAGTGGGAGCGGCATTCACACCCGCTGTTGCATAGCCATAGGTTTCTTTCAGGCCCTTTGGCTCATCCAGCATGACCAAAACCACATATTCCGGCTTATCCATGGGAAAGGCAGACAGATAAGAGGTAAACAACTTGTCCTTGACATAGCGCCCTTTAATCACTTTTTCCGCTGTGCCGGTTTTACCACCCACCAGATAGCCATCCACCTTGGAGCGTTTGCCAGACCCTTTGAGCGTATTAAGACGCATCAAATACCGAATGGCAGCACTGGTCTCATCGCTGACCAAAGGCTGGGCAATCTTGCGCGCTTCATCGCGCGAGCGCTTTAAGAAAGTTGGCTTGATATAATGCCCGCCATTGACCAAAGCAGCCGCCGTTGCCGCCACCTGAATGGGCGCAACTGTCAAACCATGACCGTAAGAAATCGTCATCGTTGACAAATCTGTCCAGCGTTTTGGGAAAGAAGGATTACGCGCTTCTGGCAATTCAGTTTGCAAACGATCCAGCAAATGCGCTTTTTGCAAAAAGACCTTATGATCTTCCTTGCCAATTTTCAGCGCCATTTTGGCGGTCCCGATATTGGAAGAATAGATAAAGACTTCCGGCACAGACAAAATCCGCTTTTTCGCATGGAAATCGCTGATTGTGCCACCCCGCACCCGAATGGGCTGTGTCGCATCAAAACTATCGCGCATCCGCACTTTGCCACTATCCAGCGCCATGGCTGTGGTAATGGTCTTGAAGACCGATCCCATTTCATAAACGCCAGCCGTCACCCGGTTCAGACGATCCGGCTTATGAGCATCTTTTGGATCATTGGGATCATAATCAGGCAAAGAGACCATGGCCACCACTTCTCCGGTATTAACATTCATCACAATACCAGAGGCCGCAATGGCCTTGAATTTCGTCATGCTTTTGCCCAATTCATCCCGCAGCACATGTTGCGCCCGCAAATCAATGGACAAGTCCACCGGCTCCTGATCGCGGTCGCGGGCAAAGCCCAGCTCATGCAAAACCGACAGCCCGGACTGATCGACATATTTCTCGATTCCCGCAATGCCTTCATTATCGACATTGACCAGACCAACAATATGCGAGGCCGTGGCCCCTGCCGGATAAAAGCGCCGGTTCTCTGACAAAAAGCCAATGCCCGGAATCCCGGCTTCATGCATGGCCTGTTGCTGACGCGGGGTCACCTCACGTTTGATCCAGGTAAATTTGCCTTTGCCCTTCAAGCGCTTGTTCAAACGCTCCCGGTCAAGATCAGGGAAAACCGCCAATATCGCATCCACCGCCTCATCCGCATCGACAATGCGCCGTGGCTCGGCAAAAATAGAGGCCGTTTTGATATCTGTTGCCAAAATCTCCCCATTGCGATCCAACAAATCAGGCCGCGCCGCAGACATGGCCTCTTGCGCTGTGCTGCGCTGTGCCTCTGTCTCCGGGCTGTCAAACCCCAACATAACCAGACGCCCGCTCATAACCGCAAAGCAACAGGCAAAAACCAAAATTGCCAACCGGATACGACCCCTTGTCGCCTCAGATCGAACCTTGTTGGTGCCTTCAAAATCAAAATGCGAAGCCGCCCCCTCAACAGAGGCAACCCCACCACTGGATGTTGAATTGGATGTTTGGGATGTATCCGCCATAGTCACCCCCATCATTGTGTCATCGACATGGGCCGGGAGCTTGCCTGCCCCAACAAGTCATCAAGGCCCTGCACGCGATCATCCGCGCCATCAGCCTGTGAGACAGATTTTTCCGGCAAATCCTCTTCCTTGCCAATCTGATGGGCCTGGACCTCTTTCAGCCCCAATTGCTCAGCAAAGCGTTCTGCCAGTTTTTGTACGCGCTCAGGTCGGTTGAGATAGCTCCATTCCGCTTTCAACAAAAGCAGGGCCTCTTTCTCAACATCAATTTGCCGCTGCAAATCTGCAATCCGGGCCTCGGTCTCTCTGGCCTGTTGCTTGACCTGATACAGCCAGAAAGCCCCAAGCAACACACCACAAAACAGAACAAGATTGAGAAAACGGCCCATCACATCTCTCCCGTTCGGCTATCAGCCAGCAAGCGCGGCAAACCCAAAGCTCTCGCATCCAGCGCATGAACCGGCGCATTTGTGCGCATACCGGCGCGCAATTTGGCCGAGCGAGCACGCGGGTTGCGCTCAAGTTCGCTCTCCCCCGGCCCAACGGCCCCTTTGACAATCATCTCAAAACTCGGCGCGGCCAGATCTTGTTGCGGCATATAGCGCGAGCCACCTGCATGAATTTTGGAGCGCTCCTGAAAGAAGCGTTTCACAATGCGATCTTCCAGGGAATGGAAGGTCACCACCACCAGCCGACCACCGGGCTTGAGGCATTTTTCCGCCGCAACCAGCCCATCCACCAATTCGTCCAATTCCGCATTCACAAAAATGCGCAAGGCCTGAAAAACCCGCGTTGCAGGATGAATTTTTTGCTGCGGCTTGCGCCCCACAGCCTTCTCAATGCAAGTGGCCAGATCAAGGGTGGTGACAAAAGGACGATCCACACGCTGCGCCACAATCGCCTCTGCAATGCGTCTCGCCTGTTTTTCCTCTCCCAATTGCTTGAAAATCTGTCCCAAATCCTTGCTGTCATAGCCATTGACAACATCAGCCGCACTCACGCCCGATTGCGCCATACGCATATCCAGCGGCCCGTCCTGCATAAAAGAAAAGCCGCGATGCGCATCATCCAATTGCATGGAAGAAACACCAATATCCAGAACCACCCCATCTAGAGGGGCCAGTCCCTGATCCTGCGCAATCTGCGCCAATTCGCTGAAACAGCCACTTTGAAAGCGCAATTGAGGGCCAAACGTCTGTTGCAAAATCACGGCCCGCTCAGAGGCCTCCGGGTCCCGGTCCACCCCCAACACATTGGCCCCGGCCTGCATAATGGCAGAGGAATAACCACCATAGCCAAATGTGCCATCCAACACCCATTGATCCTCTTGCGGATCAAGCACCAAGAGCACCTCGTCCAGCAAAACAGGAATGTGGCGCACCGGTCCGCCGACCATTTCATCTTCAGAAGTGGGATGCGCCATCATTCTGCCCCCTCAATGTTGGATAACATGGCAGGGGACATCTCTTTATCTTTGGACCTTACAGCACCACCCATCCGGCCGCTTTGACGCTGGGCAGTCAAGCTCTTGCGCAAAGCCCGCGCCCGCGAAACAGCATCCGCGCGATAGGCCTCATACCGCGCCGGGTCCCAGATCTGAAATTTAAAGCCATTGCCGACAAAGGCAACCTTGTCACCAATCCCGGAATGCGCCTTGAGCACATCGCTCAAAACAACACGCCCGTCTTTATCAATCTTCAAGGCCTCACTCTCACCAAGCAGAGTGGTGGCCAAAATTTCCCGCTCCTCGGAAAAGACCTCAAACGCATTCAGATAATCATCAATGGCAGAGCGCAGCCCCTGCCCACCAGCATCAATGCAATCCATTTCCAACGACGGGCAGCAAAACAAAGCCTCATATCCATCGCGAGATAAAATCTGCCGGAAAGCAGCAGGGATAGAGACCCGCCCCTTTGAATCCAGCCGATTCACATATTTGGACACAAATTCGTCCATAAAAATCTCGCCTCAGGCAAACAAATTGCTTTGCAATCAAAAGACCTTGCCTCGTCCGCCACAAACAAAAACAAAATCTCGGATCATTTCGAAAGACATAATCAAATAGGAAGCAGAGTCCGGGTGTGATTTGCCTATTCATGGGATAGCATGGGAAAATATGGGCGTCAATGGATTCTCATGGGAAAGGACAACGCCAGTTTCAGTTCATTAATCTAGAAAAAACTTGTTTAACAAAGCGTTACAAACAAGGCTCATAAAATAGGCAAAAGAGGAAAATTTTCGCATCATGGGGAAAATTTATCATTTCACAAGCAAGAACAGGCCCGCGCCCATATCAGCCCAGACTGTGATCAGAGTGTGATCAGAGTGTGATCAAGACGTGATCAGGGCGCAAACAGCGAGAATGATTTTGAGAATAACGAAAAAGAAAAGCCAGTCGGTCTGTAAGCCGGGTTTTGTATGGCAAGAAATCTTGCGCGGCAGCCATTCATCTGGGGCATACATTGCTGCATACCTCTAGCAACCTACCCGGACAGCTGGCCTGAAAGCAGGCTGGCAAAGCCACGCTGTCCCTATTCGGTCTTGCTCCCGGTGGGGTTTACCCTGCCGCTTCCATTGCTGGTCGCGCGGTGAGCTCTTACCTCACCCTTTCACCCTTGCCTGATCAATCAGGTGGTTTGCTTTCTGTGGCACTGTCCCTAGAGTCGCCTCCGCCGGGCGTTACCCGGCACCGTGCTTTCATGGAGCCCGGACTTTCCTCCCCGGATTGCTTTCGCATCACCGAAGCGGCTGCCCGACCGACTGGCCCCTGTCACCTAAGGCTTTGCGTGCCCAAGGTCAAGCATACAGAGCTATTTCCACCAAAGATACCGGTCAGCGCCACGCCATCAAATCCGCCATCAAGGCAACTTGCTGATCAATAGCCTCCAGACTGGACGCGGCATAGCCAAGAAACAGACCTTGCCGCCGCTCCATCTCTCCCGACCAGTAAAAGCTGCTCAAGGGGCTATTCTCAAGGCCATGATTGCGCAAATGATGCGATAAACTCTGATCATCCCAGCCTTTTGAGAGCAGAGCATCGCTCAAATATCCAAGCAACTGGATGCCGCCATCCTGCGAAGTTGGCACCAAATCCCCAGCACAATGACGCGCCAACGCAGCCAACAAATGCGCCCGGCGTTTTTGATAGAGCAAACACATCTGGCGAATATGGGTGCGAAACTGCCCCTCTTGCATGAAAGAGGCTATGGCATATTGCAACACCACAGATGGAGCAGACCCCATATTGCGATGCAGCCCAGCGCCGGGTACAACCAGTTTGGGCGGCATAATCAGATAAGCCACATGCAGCGCAGGCATTAGGGATTTGGAAAAAGTCCCCATATAAATAACCCGTTCTTGCCGGTCGAGCCCTTGCAAACTGGCGATTGGCGTTCCCTTGAAATGAAACTCGCTGTCATAATCATCTTCCAAAATATAGCTACTGGCCGCCTCCGCATAGCGCAGCAAGGACAAGCGCTCTTCCAACCCCATCAAGCGACCGATGGGAAATTGATGCGAAGGCGTCACATAAATCAATTTGGGATCAAAGCCTTGCGGCAAATTGGCAAACGGTGCCTCATCATCCAGCCGCAAAGGGCGCAAATCAGCCTGAGCACCGCGAAAGGCAGCCAGCGCCCCACTATAGCCCGGCTCTTCCATCATAGCCGGATCCCCGGCATCCAAAAGCAACCGGCAAACCAGATCAAGCGCCGCCTGTGCCGAGGACAAGACCAGCACCTGCTCAGGTTCTGCCACCACACCACGCGCCAAACGCACATGCTCAATAATGGCCTGCTGCAAATCCGGCACACCGGAATAATGGCCATAGCCCCCCATATCAGGGTGCAATTGCATATGCCGGGCAGCCCGGCGCAAATGGCGCGCCCATAAATCATGCGGAAAACTGCGCAATTCAGGCAAACCGGGCTGAAAACTGTGAAAAGCCGGATGCTCGCGCCGACGCACCTCAATCATATGACGCGCCTGCCTGGAAAGCCTGGGCTGTGCAACCTGCCGCACAGCTTTAACGGCATCCTCAACCCTGGCAGTCTGCCCCTCAAACCCACGCGACGCCTCGCTCACCATGGTGCCCCGGCGGCCATCTGCCACCAAAAAGCCCTCCATCACCAATTGCTCATAGGCCCCCATCACTGTGTTGCGGCCAACATTCAAATCCTGCGCCAAGGCCCGGCTGGTCGGCAAACGAACGCCGACCCCTAATCGCCCTTCCTCAATCAAGCCACGGATCTGACCATAAATTTGTCGAGACAAGCCCTCTGCCCCTTCCCGAAGCAGGGTAATTTGACCAGCTAACAACATGATTGGCCCCTCAAGAATAGTGTCTTTGGCTCTTTATATATCAAAATTTCTACATAATCATAAAACCAAAGCAGATCAAAATGATCACAATACACATGACCAAAAGGACCAAGAGATGACAAATCTCACTGTCGGCACACTCAACAAAGTCCGCGTTGCCAAACGGGCAAGCTATGATGAAGCCACCATTCACGCCATTTTGGATGAAGGGCTGATTGCCCAAGTCGCCTTTGTCCATAACAAAAGCCCCATTTGCTTGCCTATGGTCTATGGCCGCATTGGAGACAAGCTTTACATTCACGGGGCCAAAGCCACCCGCATGTTTAAGCAGTTAAAGCAAGGCCTTGCCGCTTGCCTCAATGTCACGCTGGTCGATGGTCTGGTTCTGGGCCGCTCCGCCTTTCATCATTCGATGAATTTTCGCTCCGTCAATATTCACGGCACCGCGCGTCTGGTCGAAGACAGCGAGGAAAAATACAAGGCTCTTGTCGCCATCACCGATCACATGGCCCCGGGACGCTGGGATGAATGCCGGGCCATGACCCAAAAAGAAGCCAATGCCACCAGCGTCATTGCCCTGAGCATAGAACAGGCCGCCGCCAAAAGCCGGGACGGAATGCCCATTGATGAGGAAGCAGATTATGCCTTGGACCATTGGGCAGGCATCGTGCCGATCCGCACTATGTTTGATGCAGCCATCAATGATGACCAACTGCGCCCAAACATCCCCGTCCCCTCTAGCGTCAAAACATTGACGCAAGACAGCCCAAAAGCAGAGTGAGAAACAAACCCGGTGCCGTCCAAAAACCGAACAGTCTTGAGCCTAAAATCTTTTATAGATTTGGCAAAGCCGAAGTCAGCTTATAAAGGGTGGTGATGGTCGATCCATCGGCCACACCATCCACCTTTTTCGGGCGAAAATGGCGTTGAAAAGCCGCAACCGCAAGCTCGCTCTGATCATCAAAAACGCCTGTGACATCCACTTTATAACCATAAAGGGCCAACATGCTTTGCAAGGCTTGCACAGGCTGACCCTCATCACCCTTTTGGAAAAAGCGACCACCAGCAATCGGCTCTGGCTCCACCCAATGGCCAACACCGCGCGCTGCCAAGACCGGCCAAGGGAACAAAACACCCGGATCAATCTTACGCCCCGGTGCCACATCACTATGCCCCAGAACCCGACGCGCGGGGATGGAATGGCGCTCGATAATATCCCGGCATAACATCAACACACTGGCCATTTGCTCTGGGCTAAATTCCTCATGCCCGGCATTGGCAATCTCAATGCCAATGGAACAGCTATTGATATCGCTCTCGCCTTTCCAAAAAGACAAGCCCGCATGCCAAGCACGTTTGCTCTCATCCACCAATTGCAAGATATCGCCATTGCGATGGATATAATAATGACAGGATACCTCGCTTTGCGGATTGCAAAGCCAATTGAGCGCCTGCATGTCATCATCCATGCCCGTATAATGCAGCAACACCATATCAATGGCACGCGCATCCTTGCGCTCGCCAAAATTGGGCGATGGCATAGGCTCGCACGGGCAAGCGCTTACAAGTTCCATGATTATTTCAATCCTCGTTCCAACTCAATCATTGACCATGCATGATTGATGGCCGCAAGTTTGTCATTGGCAATGCGTACAAATTCCTCTGGCACGCCCCGCGCAATCAAACGGTCCGGATGATTCTCGCGCACCAACTTGCGATAATGGCTTTTCAGATCTGTGTCCGACCAATCACGCTCGGCTTCCAAAATGGTATAGGGATCCTGCTTGCCTGTATCGACATGGCGCATTTTCAACCGCTCAAAGCAATGCTCGGACATGCCAAAAATATCCGCAACATGTTCCAGATAGCTCAATTCACTGCTATGCAAGACCCCATCCGCCTTGGCAATATGAAACAGGCCATCGACAATATCTGCCAAAATATCGCGCTCATCTTCATACAGCCGGGCAATCTGTTGGGCATAGGCGTCATACCCCGCCACATCCTTCTTGGCCAGATTGAACAACCGCGCCACATTATTTTCCTCACCGGGAGGAATATCAAACAAATCCCGAAAGGCGACCACTTCATCCTGTGTGACAACCCCATCCGCCTTGGCCATTTTGGCCGAGAGAGCAATCATTGCCATGGTAAAGGTCAATTGCCTGCGATCCAGCCCGGAGCCAAGGCCACGCACAGCCGACGCCAGCTTATCGACAAAGGCCGTGACGATTTCGCTTTGCCGAATGTCTTCAATCAGACTTCCAATCTGGCTCCAGATACTCATACTTGCTCCCAACACCGGCAGACATATTTTATATAATCAACTTAGGTGAGTCTTCTGCCCTTTACGAGAGCAAGAGAGCAAAAACTCATAAAGATCAGGATAGCTCACAAGGACGCAGCCGCCCGCGCCGCCTGATCATATTGCCCGGACAAGGAACGCAACAAAGCCGCAACCCGGCTCAAATCCTCTTCCCCAAGGCCAACAGCATCCACCGCTTCAAACAACAAAGCTTCACGCACTTCTTTATAGCGCTGACACAGGGCCTGCCCCTCATTGGTTATAGCAACCACCTTTTCCTTGCCTTGCCGGGTGCTTTCCACCAATCCCAATGCCTGCAATTTTTTAATCGCATAATTGACCGTATGGGTATCCTCAATATTCAGGATCAAACACAAATCCGCCAGTTTTTTAGGACGCTCGCGATGATTGATCGAATGCAAAACCAAGACATCCAAAGGCCCAAGCTCACCCCCGCCAGCCGCATTCATGCAACGGGTCATCCAGCGATGAAACCCATTGCCACACATGGAAAGAGCCAATTCGACCTCTGACAGCGATGGCTTGCGTCCATCGGCCAAGTGAGAGGAGCCAACCACAGGCCCGACAGAAAGTCCGGCTTTTGATCCCGCATCCGTCTTTGTCATCAGACCTCTCCTCTTGATATTCAATATCGCCTCAAATTGCTTGTCGCATGTTCTCTTTACAGCTTCAAGAAACAATTCAATGACAATTTATCGATATTTTGTTGACGAAAATTATAGATTATGATTGTCTCCCCAACAATAGCATGTGACAGACAGAGCCTCAAAGGATGACATCATGACCAATCAGCCAAACAGCCAGACCAGCGGCAAATGGGATTTCTGGATTGATCGTGGCGGCACCTTCACCGATATCGTGGCCCGCGCCCCCGACGGGTCCATTCATCCCCACAAAGTGCTGTCCGAAAATCCCGAAAGCTACAAGGATGCCGCCATTCAGGGCATTCGCGATCTGATGGGTATCGAAAAAGGCACTCCCATTCCAGCTGATCAGATTGCAGCGGTTAAAATGGGCACAACGGTTGCCACCAATGCCCTGCTGGAACGCAAGGGCGAGCGCACCTTATTTGTCACAACCAAGGGCTTTCGCGATGCCCTGCGCATCGGTTATCAGGCCCGGCCAGAAATTTTTGCCAAAGAAATCATCCTGCCGGAACTGCTCTATGAAGAGGTGATCGAGGCCAATGAGCGCTTCAAGGCAGATGGCAAAATCGAAAGGGAACTGGACGCAGAAAACCTGCGCCCCCAGCTTCAGGCAGCTTATGACAAAGGCATCCGCGCTGTTGCTATCGCCTTCATGCATGCTTATCGCTACAATGCCCACGAAAAAACGGTGGCCGCGCTGTGTGAAGACATCGGCTTTAGCCAGATATCGGTTTCCCATGAAGTCTCGCCGCTGATCAAACTGGTTGGGCGCGGCGATACAACGGTGGTCGATGCTTACCTCTCCCCCATTTTGCGCCGCTATGTCGGACAGGTCTCCAGTGAATTGGGCGCAGAAGGCACGGACTGCAAATTGATGTTCATGCAATCCTCTGGGGGCTTGACCGCAGCCAATATGTTTCAGGGCAAGGACGCCATTCTCTCCGGCCCTGCTGGCGGTGTGGTCGGCGCGGTCGAAACAACCGAGATGGCCGGATATTCCAAAATGATCGGCTTTGATATGGGCGGCACCTCAACCGATGTCTCCCATTATGACGGCGAGTATGAGCGCGCTTTTGAGACCGAGGTCGCAGGCGTGCGGATGCGTGCCCCCATGATGCGCATTCACACTGTGGCCGCAGGCGGCGGCTCCATTTTGCATTATGACGGCGCCCGCTTTCGCGTCGGGCCCGACAGCGCCGGGGCCAATCCCGGCCCCCGTGGCTATCGCAGAGGCGGCCCCTTGGCTGTCACAGACGCCAATATCATGGTGGGCAAGTTAAAACCGGATTATTTCCCCCATGTCTTTGGTCCCAATCAGGACCAGCCATTGGATTATGACGCGGTGCGCGCCGCCTTTCAGGACATGGCCGACGACATTGGCGATGGCCGCAGCCCCGAAGATGTCGCAGACGGATTCCTTGCCATTGCCGTGGAAAATATGGCCAATGCCATCAAGAAAATCTCGGTCCAGCGCGGCTATGACGTGACCGATTATGCCCTTACCTGCTTTGGTGGCGCAGGCGGTCAACATGCCTGTCTGGTGGCAGACAGTCTGGGCATGTCAACAGTGGTGGTGCATCCCTTCTCCGGCATTCTCTCAGCCTATGGCATGGGACTGGCCGATATTTCCGCCAACCGTCAAAAGGCCATTATCAAGCCCCTTTCAGAGGCGCTTCTAGCCGATATCCAGACAGAATATGACGCCATTCTGGCCAAAAATCTGGCCGATTTGGCACAGCAAGGCATCCCAAAAGCACAGGCCAAACATATCCCGCGCCTGCATTTGCGCTATGATGGCACAGACACCACCCTGCCCGTTGCCTTACATGATATCACCACAATGACCGCCAAGTTTGAAGAGGCACACAAAAAGCAATTTGGCTTTGTCTTTGAAGGCAAGCAAATTGTCGTTGAAGCCATTGAGGTGGAGAGCATTGGCGGTGGCTCTGATCTGATCGAGCCCGATCTGGCCCTAACCACACAACAGGCAACAGCCAGCGAGAAAAGCAGCTTCTTCTCTGGTGGCAAAGCCCATGACATCAGTATCTTCAAACGCAGCAATCTGAAACCGGGCAACAGGGTCAGTGGCCCTGCCCTGATCATGGAGCCACACCAGACCATCGTCATTGAGCCGGAATGGCAGGCAGACATCACATCCAAGGATCACATCATCATCAAGCGTGTGATTGCCGCCAAACGAGCACAGGCCATTGGCACCGATGCCGACCCGGTCATGCTGGAGATTTTCAACAATCTCTTCATGTCCATTGCCGAGCAAATGGGCGTTACCCTGCAAAACACCGCCTATTCGGTCAATATTAAGGAACGGCTGGACTTTTCCTGCGCCGTGTTTGATGGCAAAGGCCGCCTGATTGCCAATGCCCCCCATATGCCGGTGCATCTTGGCTCCATGGATCGCTCGGTCGAAAGCATCATCAAAAACAACAAAGGCACTGTAAAACCCGGCGATGTCTTTGCCATCAATGCCCCTTATAATGGCGGCACCCATTTGCCTGATATCACGGTCATCACCCCGGTCTTTGATGATGACAACAAGCATATCATCTTCTGGGTTGCCTCGCGCGGCCATCATGCCGATATAGGCGGCACAGCGCCCGGCTCCATGACCCCGCGCGCCACCAACATCAATGATGAAGGCATTCTGATCGACAATCTCAAGCTGGTGGCAGAGGGTCTGTTTCAAGAGAAGGATCTGACCCGCATCCTGACCGATCATCCTTATCCGGTGCGCAACATCACCCAGAATATTGCTGATTTGAAAGCCCAGATCGCCGCCAACACAAAAGGCGTGCAGGAATTGGCTAAAATGGTGGATCATTTCACCATGCCTGTCGTCGCTGCCTATATGCAGCATGTGCAGGACAATGCCGCCGAAAGCGTCCGCCGCGTGCTGGATGTGCTCGAAGACAGCAGCTTTACTTATCCAATCGATCATGGCGGCGTCATCAAGGTCAAAATCAGCGTCGACAAACAGGCTCGTCAGGCCACGGTCGATTTCACCGGAACCTCTGGCGTGCTACCAAACAATTTCAACGCCCCGGAACCGGTGACCCGCGCCGCCGTGCTCTATTGCTTCCGCGTTATGGTCGATAGCGATATCCCAATGAATGCAGGCTGTCTGGACCCGATCACCATCATCCTGCCTGATGATTGTATGCTCAAACCCAGCTATCCCGCAGCAGTGGTCGCGGGCAATGTGGAAACCTCGCAGCATGTCACCAATGCTCTCTTTGGCGCATTGGGGGCGATGGCAGCCTCCCAAGGCACCATGAACAATCTCACCTTTGGCAATGATCAATACCAATATTATGAGACATTATGTTCAGGCTCGCCCGCAGGCCCCGGCTTTAACGGCACCTCTGGCGTTCATACCCATATGACCAATTCACGCCTGACAGACCCGGAAATTCTCGAATTCCGCTTCCCTGTTCTTCTGGAAGATTTCCATATCCGCCAAGGCTCCGGCGGCAAAGGGCAATGGCACGCAGGCGACGGCACCAAACGCACCATCCGCTTCCTGCAAGAGATGGAATGCTCCATCCTTGCCTCTCATCGCCAAATCCCACCTCATGGATTGGCTGGCGGCGAGCCGGGACAATGCGGCGCAACCCATATTCGCCGTCTGGATGGCTCTCTTGATGAGCTGGGATCATCGGATCAAACCAGCCTCAAAGCAGGCGAAGCAGTGATTGTGACCACACCAACCGGCGGTGGCTACGGCTCTGCAAAATAAACAAAAGGTCAATCTTTTATACCGTTGGTATTATAGCTGGAGCCTATGTGATGCGTGCAAAGGCCTTGGTCAAAGCCAAGGTCTTATCTTTATTTGCAGACCCTGTAAGTGCCTTTGCGGCCATGGCGCGCCAAATCAAAATGAAAATGGTCCTGATGATATGTATCCCCCCCCGGCCCCAACACAGTGGTGAAATATTTACAGGCCCCGCGATTGATCGCCTTCATAAAACGGGCATCGCGCCCCAAACCGCGCCAATCGCGCTTAACCGTCAAAGTGCGGCCATCGCTAAGCGTCAGGGCCGAAATATCCATCGCATTCATAAAGGCATGTTCAGAAAATTTCCCGCTGCGTCGCCCATTGCGCCGCCGACAGGCATAAGAGGCCGCAACCCGCACCTTCACCACAGATTGCCCCAAATGGCGCAAGGCTTGCGGCTGCACCACATCGGCAAAATAGCGTTGCAATTGCGTGGTCATGGCACAATTCAATTTGGCCTCTGGCCCCAATTGAACAGGATAATCTCCCCCTAAAGCAAAAACATGATAAGGCGCTTCATTGCCGCATTTGCCCTTTTCAAAAAACCGCTCTTGCGCCTCGCCAGAGGCCAGGCCCTGAAAGAAAATCGGGCAATCCGCACCATCAAATTTGCGGCTCTCGGGCGCTGGCACAGCCTCGGCCTGCAATTGGGCCTGATCCACGTCTTCAATCTGATCAAAGACCGAACATCCGCCAAGCATCACGGCCAAAAAGAGCCCATAGCCCGCTTTATCATATAAATTTTGAACTCGTTGTTTCACGCTCACTCTTTCAAAATCGCGAATAAACTTGCGACACACCCACGAAAAGCGCATTCTTGATCAGGATCCTGTTTTATGGAAGGCAAGAGCCATGACCTCCACAGATAAATCAACATCAAACAAGACCGGCCAAAATGCGCGCATTGCCCCCCAATCCTTGTGCGACATTGTTCAAAAAATCGATCAGGGGCACCTGAGCCCATCATCAGCGCTGGATCTGTGCCGCGAGCGCATCGAACAATGGGAACCGAAGATCGAAGCTTTTACCTGCCTTGCCAGCGACAACATACTCAACACAAGCATATCAGACGGCCCCTTGCGCGGCATTGGCCTTGCCATCAAGGATGTGTTTGATACCGCAGATTTGCCAACACAATATCACTCACCCATTTATAAAGATCACCAACCCGCCAGTGATGCCGCCATCATAGCCCTGTCAAAAAAGGCTGGCTGTGTGCCCTTGGGCAAAACAGTCACCACAGAATTTGCCTTCTTCCATCCCGGCCCAACACGCAATCCCTACAATCTGGCACACACACCCGGCGGCTCATCTTCCGGCTCTGCCGCTGCGGTCGCCACGGGCATGGCCCCTCTGGCGCTGGGCACTCAGACAGGCGGCTCAATCATTCGCCCCGCTGCCTTTTGCGGCGTGGCAGGTTTCAAACCATCCAGCGGCCTTTTGCCCACTGTCGGCATGAAAACCTTTTCCTGGTCCTTGGATACAGCAGGCCTCTTTGCCAAAGAAGTCCAAGATCTCGCCTTTGCCACATCGGCACTCACAAACCGTCATATGACGATTAAAGACAGCCAACCCAATATGCCAACCCTTGGCATTGCCCGCACCCATTGCTGGGCAGAAGCGGACGAGGACTATCGCACACGCTTTGAAGACCTGCTCTCAAGCCTGTCAAAATTTGGCTTTAAACTGGTCGATCTGCCCGTCACAGATGAGTATATTGCAGCCTTTCATGCCCATCAAAGCATTCAGGATTTCGAAGCCAAGCAGGCTTTGGCTTGGGAATATCAAACCCACCCTGAACAATTGAGCGATCTTCTGCGCCAGACCCTCGATTTTGCCCACACAATCCAACCCTCCGATTATGATGAAGCGCGCATGATTGCAGAACTGGCCAGCCAGCAACTGGACGAAAGCTTCGAAGAAATAGACGCCCTGATTTCTCTCTCTGCTCCCGGCCCCGCCCCCAAAGGCCTTGCATCCACCGGCTCCTCCATTTTCAATCGCACATGGACCCTGTTTGGCCTGCCTTGCGTCAATGTGCCGGGCCTGATGAGCCAAGACAATCTGCCGCTGGGCATCCAGATCATCGGCCCCTATATGCAGGACCATAACAGCCTGACCATTGCCCATCTGGTAGAACGGGCCATCCAGCGTCATCTGAACAGGGCTGGCTAGGCTCAGGACGCATTCAGCGCCCACGAAGCGCCTTGCGTTTTGCTTTCAAAGCTTGCTTAACGCCAGAATCCAGTTTTTCTGTTGCCGCCTGCCATGCAGCAGGGGCAAGCGCGCCAACATGACCATCCAGAAACGCTAAAGCGTGTTGCGGCCAAACATGATACGCCTCACGCAAAGCCCAGCCCAACCCTTTTTGAACATAATAATCCTCATCCCCAAGCCGCGCTTCAACCAGTGAAAAAACCAAATCCTCTTCAGGAAAAACCTGCCGAAAGCGCGAATAAAACAACAAAGCCACCAAAGATTGCCGCCGCTTCCAAGGATTGCTTGATTTATTCCAATCCTTTAGGACGGGCACAGCCAGCTCTGGAACCTCTTCGAGCAATTGAGAATAAATGCGCGACAAACAATCAGACTGATCCCAGCAATTCACGCTTTCCACCCATGGCACCAAGTCTTGCCACAGCCACACCGGATCATAACGCTCTGCTGGTTTTTCGACATAGAGAACGGCTTGCATTTTGGCTTCATGGCTCTGTGCATGATCCCAAACATAGCGCCAAATCGGCACTTGCTGCACAAAAGAAAGAGCGGAGAAGCTATATCCTTTTTTCAAACATTGGCGCTGTTGGGGCACAGTCAAACCAAGCAACGGCATGGTGACTTTCATAAAATGCGCCCGCTCTGCCGCCTTGTGTGGATCGACAGTGCAGGCCAAATCAGTCAGGCGCTGTTCAACCTCCAACAAGGCAGATCGAGCCTTGTTCTCCCCTTCATCCATGCCTTTTCTCCCCAACTGCCAGCTAAAAAATCATACAAAATGTCGCATAAGGAATGCAGGTTTCACAAGGACTTATCAAAGTAGACCGACAGAAACAGGCCATTTTGCCGCACTGCACAATCTTTTTTGCTTCGTCTTTTGGCGAATATCCCTTAGACTTTTTATAAGTTCAAAAGGCAAATTCAAAAGGCAAGGAGGAAGCAAGATCATGACTAAATCGATGAATATCGTAGTGGTTGGTGCAGCCTTTGCGTTTGTTGCAGCAGTTATATTTGGTTTGATTTAGGCAACATCGTCTGCACTTGAGTGAAGATAAACTATACTTCACTCCAAAAAGATTTTTATTATAAAAGCTGCTTAAAGAACAAAACCGGGGCATAACCCCGGTTTTTCAATGCCTGCCTTCCACTCTATGGAATGTAATTCAAAATTGGGGCCAACCAGCGCTCTGCTTCTGCCTGTGTCCAGCCTTTGCGCCGCGCATAATCGGCCACCTGATCCTGCTCAATCTTGCCCACGCCAAAATAATAGCTGTCAGGATGGCTGAAATAGAGGCCCGACACAGCCGAGCCGGGCATCATGGCGCAACTCTCTGTCAGCTTGATACCGGTTGTCGCCTCGGCATCCAAAAGCTCAAACAAGGTTCTCTTTTCTGTATGATCGGGCTGGGCCGGATAACCGGGGGCAGGACGAATGCCGTGATAGCCCTCAGCAATCAGATCTTCCTTGCTCAAAGCTTCATCTGCGGCATAACCCCAATGGATTTTGCGCACCGCTTCATGCATCTTTTCCGCATAGGCTTCTGCCAAACGATCGGCCAGCGCCTGAAACAGGATCTTGGAATAATCATCCCCCGCCGCATCAAAGATTGCTGCCCGGTCCGCTTCACCAAACCCGGTAGAAACAGCAAAGCCACCGACATAATCATCAACCCCAATGCCTTGTGGCGCCACAAAATCAGAGATACAGACATTCGCCCGCTTGCTGCGTCCGGCAATCTGCTGACGCAAGCCATGGAACCGCGCCACTTCATCATCGCGGCGCTCAGTGCGATAGAGCGCAATATCATCCCCATCACGATTGGCAGGCCAAAAGCCAATGACACCACGCGCTGTCAGCCATTTTTCCGCAACAATCTGCTCGAGCATCTCTTGCGCATCAGCAAACAAGGCACTTGCAGCCTCTCCATACACATCATCGCTCAAAATAGCCGGATAGCGCCCCTTCATCTCCCATGTTGAGAAAAACGGCGTCCAGTCAATATATGCCACCAACTCCGCCAAATCCTGATCCTCAAACACTTTGGTGCCAAGGAAAGCGGGCTTGGACACGCCATGCGCATTCCAATCAAGCTGCAACCCATTGGCCTGTGCATCACCAAGGCGCAAACGCGCCTTTTTATTCTGCGCTCTTGCGTGATTGTCGCGCACCCGCTCATAATCGGCGCGGATTTCTTCGATATAACGATCCTTGTCGCGCGACAAAAGCTTGGTCGCAACGCCCACAGCCCGCGAAGCATCGGTCACATAGATAGACTGGCTATTGTGATAACCCGGCGCAATCTTGACCGCAGTATGCACTTGCGATGTTGTGGCACCGCCAATCAGCAAAGGCTTATCAAAGCCCTCACGCTGCAATTCATTGGCAATATGCACCATTTCATCCAAAGACGGCGTGATCAAACCAGACAGGCCAATCAAATCCACCTCTTCCTTACGCGCAACGTCCAAAATATCGCCGCTGGGCACCATCACCCCCAGATCCACCACCTCATAGCCATTGCATTGCAACACAACACCGACAATATTCTTGCCAATATCATGCACATCCCCTTTCACCGTGGCCATCAGCACCTTGCCAGCGCTCTGGCGTGCCCCCTCTTGCTCGGCATCCATGAAAGGCAAAAGATAAGACACGGCCTTTTTCATCACACGGGCAGATTTCACCACTTGCGGCAAAAACATTTTGCCATCACCAAACAGATCGCCCACCACATTCATGCCATCCATCAAAGGCCCTTCAATCACATCCAACGGACGCTGTGAAGCCTTGCGGGCTTCCTCCACATCGTCATCAATATAATCGGCAATCCCTTTGACCAGCGCATATTCCAGCCGCTTGCCAATGCTCTGCTCACGCCAAGACAGATCAACAATCTTGGCTTCGCCCTTTTTGTGCACATATTGCTCGGCAATCTCCAGCAAACGATCCGTGGCATCATCGCGCCTATTCAGCACCACATCTTCAATACGCTCTAAAAGATCAGGCTCAATCTGATCATAAACCATCAATTGCCCGGCATTGACGATCGACATATCCAGCCCAACCTTGATGGCATGATACAGAAAGGCAGAATGCATCGCCTCACGCACCAGATTGTTGCCCCGAAAAGAGAAAGACAGGTTCGACAAGCCACCAGACACATGAGCATGAGGCAAATGCGCCCGGATCCAGCGCGTCGCCTCAATGAAATCCAGCCCATAGCTGTTATGCTCTTCAATGCCCGTCGCTACAGCAAAAATATTGGGATCAAAAATGATATCTTCGGGCAAAAAGCCAACCTCATTGACCAAAATATCATAGCTGTTTTTGCAAATCTCAATCTTGCGCTCATAGCTATCAGCCTGACCTTTTTCATCAAACGCCATCACCACAACCGCAGCCCCATAGCGCTTGATCAAAGTGGCTTGATCAATGAAGGCGTCTTTGCCCTCTTTCAGCGAAATGGAATTGACCACAGACTTGCCTTGCAGACATTTTAGCCCTGCTTCCATCACACTCCATTTGGAGCTGTCCACCATGATCGGCACCCGCGAAATGTCCGGCTCGGCAACAACCAGGTTTAAAAAGGTCACCATAGCCGCTTCTGAATCCAGCAAGCCCTCATCCATATTCACATCAATGATCTGCGCCCCATTTTCCACCTGTTGGCGCGCAACATCCAAGGCCGTCTCATAATCCCCATCCGTTATCAAACGGCGAAATTTGGCCGAACCGGTCACATTGGTCCGTTCTCCGATATTGACGAAATTGGTCTGCGGTGTCAGCGTAAAAGGCTCCAGACCCGACAAACGCATATGGCTGGGCAACTTCGGCACAGGACGCGGCGGATAGCAGGAGACAGCCTGCGCAATGGCTGCAATATGCTCTGGCGTTGTGCCACAACAGCCCCCAACCAGATTGATCAGGCCATCACGGGCAAAGCCTTCCAGCAAGCGCGCCATATGCTCCGGGCTCTCGTCATATTCGCCAAATTCATTGGGCAAGCCCGCATTGGGATAGGTGGAGACATAAGTCTCGGCCACACGCGATAAACCATCGACATGCTGGCGCAATTCCGCAGCCCCAAGCGCACAATTCAAGCCAATGGCAAAGGGCTGGGCATGACGCACCGAATTGTAAAAAGCCTCTGCCGTCTGACCAGACAGGGTGCGCCCTGATTTATCGGTAATCGTGCCAGAAACAATCACCGGCCAGCGCTGACCTTTGTCTTCAAACACTTCATCAATGGCAAAAAGCGCCGCTTTGGCATTGAGCGTATCAAAAATCGTCTCAACCGCCAACACATCCGCCCCCCCATCCAAAAGCCCCAAGACGGCCTCGCGATAGGTTTCCCTTAGCTGATCAAACGACACGGCCCGATAACCCGGATCATTCACATCGGGCGAAATGGAAGCTGTGCGATTGGTCGGCCCCAAAGCCCCCAGCACAAAAGCCCGCCTCCCCGGCTGGGCAGCCTCAACCGCCAACACCGCCTCTTTGGCCAGTTTGGCACTTTCAAAATTCAGCTCATAAGCCAGTCCTTCCATGCCATAATCAGCCTGCGCTATGGTGGTGGAAGAAAAGGTATTGGTGGCCGCAAAATCAGCCCCGGCTTCCAGATATTGCCGGTGAATATCCCCAATGGCATCGGGCTGCGTCAGCGACAGCAAATCATTATTGCCCTTCACATCCTGTTGCCAATCTTTGAAACGCGGACCGCGAAAGGCCTCTTCATCAAAACCAAGCTGCTGGATCATCGTCCCCATGGCCCCATCCAAAATCAAAATGCGCTCTTGGGCCAAAGCCTCAAGCACCGCAAAGGAAGGGGATTTGGGCAAAATAGACATGGGACATCTCCAAAGTCAGAACAACGGATAATACCAACGGCATAAAAGATTGACCTATGGGGTAATCTTTCAGGCCGTTGGTATAACAACGCGAAAAGCACCAATTGCACCTGCAAATGGGCATAGCGTCAGGCTCAGGCGAGGGGCACATCCTCGCCTGTTCCATAGAAACAAAAATCAGGAAGTCAGAGCCTATCAGGCCACTTGCGCAAGCGCTGGGCGCAGCCCCAGCAAATGACAAATGGCATAGGACAGATTGGCTCTATTCATGGTATAGAAATGGAAATCATCTATCCCACGTTCGCGCAAATCCTGCACCTGCTCGGCGGCAATCGCTGCTGCAACCAGACGGTGCGTCTCAGGATCTTTGTCCAATCCCTCAAAGCGATTGGCCAGCCATTGCGGCACACTGGCACCCGTGCGGCCTGCAAAATTGGCCATTTGCTTGAAATTGTGAATAGGCAAAATGCCCGGCACAATCGGAATGAAAATGCCAGCCCGGCGCACCCGCTCCACATAGCCTTCATACAAATCATTATCAAAGAAGAATTGTGTGATGGCCCGCGTCGCCCCGGCATCCACCTTTTGGCGCAGCATCTCAATATCCATCGCAAAATCAGGACTTTCAGGATGTTTCTCTGGATAGGCAGAGACACTCACCTCAAAATCACCAAGAGAGCGAATGCCAGCCACCAGATCAGCCCCGTTCACATAGCCCCCATCATGGGGCACATAGCGACTGCCAACCCCTTCTGCCGGATCCCCGCGCAAAGCAACAATATGCTTCACACCACAATCGGCATAAGAGCGAATGACCTCATTCACCTCTACGCGACTGGCACCAACGCACGTCAAATGGGCCGCCGGTTTGATATCTGTCTCCTTGACCAAGCGCGCCACCACATCATGGGTGCGCTCACGGGTTGATCCTCCCGCCCCATAAGTCACAGAGACAAAATTGGGAGAGAGCGGCACAAGCCGTTCAATCGACTCCCACAAGCCATCTTCCATGTCTTTGCTTTTGGGAGGAAAAAACTCAAAGGAAATATTCAGTCTGTCCGCATTCTGGCTTCTGCGACCACTCCGTTCGGTATTATGGTTCATCGTCTCACCAAGCTCCATTTGACAGTCAGGCTCACATCCATATGTCCTGCCCCTGTCGTTTCTTCCATCCCCCAAAAGGGTCGATAAATATAAAAAATCAGCGCTTTTGCGCCAGCCACATGCTCACAGTCAATGGCATTCGCTCATAAGACAGTTCATTTTGTGCAGCTTCCAGATCCCGTACACAAATGCCATCAAAACCGGCATCATCCAGCCAGTTGGCCATCATCTCATGGGAAAAACCAAGACGACGATGAGCATGATCCTTGCGCAAAAATTCATGCTCATGCGGCGCAAAATCAACAATCAGCAATCGACCTTTTTTGGCCACCACATGCGCCGCTTCAGAAATGGCCGCCAATGGATCATCCAGATAATGCAAAACCTGATGCAAGCTAACCAAATCATAACGCCCCTCATGGGCCGCCAAATCCAGAATATCCCCTTGCTGCACATGCAAATGCTGATAATGGGGCTGATCAAGCCGCGCTCTGGCAACTGAGAGCATCGGCGGGTTGCTGTCCAGCCCCAAGCCATAATCACAATGCCCGGCCAAAAGCGCCAAAATACTGCCTGTGCCTGTACCAAGATCCAGCAAGCTGGCAAAAGTCTGACTGCCCACCAGCTCCAAAATCGCCTGTTCAACCGCACTTTCTGACACATGCAAAGCGCGGATTTCATCCCAGCGCCCGGCATTTTGCTGAAAATATTCCTGTGCGGCCTGAGCATTGGCCGCTTTAACAGCATGGAGCTTTTCACGATCACGCGCCATCTGACTATCCGCCACATCCAGATCGGACAGCAAATGCGCCACAAGCCCACGCAAGACAGGATCCTGACTGAGCCGATAATACACCCATGCCCCTTCGGGCACGCGCTCCACCAGATCGGTCTCAAACAACAATTTCAAATGCCGCGAGATGCGCGGCTGACTCTGATTGAGGATGATGGTCAAATCCTTGACGGACAAATCCCCCCGTTCCAGCAAGGCCAAAAGGCGCAGACGGGTCTGCTCCCCTGCTGCTTTCAAAACCCCAACCATTTCGTCCAAACTGGTCATATCACTCCATCTCAAAAAAGATATAAAGATATCTTTATACGATTAAGTTAATTCAATCAACCCTCATTACCCAAAAGTCTGATCAAGCCTTGATGACGAGACAGACTGATACCAACGGCACCAACCCACAAAAAAAGCCCCGTCACAGACGGAGCCTTTTAGGACGTAAACTCATAAATGTGATGCATTTGATAGAGGCTTAGCCTTCGCCCTCTTCAAAGCTAGGCGCCATGCCAAGCGCATGAAGATAGAGATCAAGCAAGGCTTCCATTTCCTGACGCTCATTGCTGTCCTGCTTGCGCAAGCGGATAACCTGACGCATGACCTTCACATCATAGCCATTGCCCTTGGCCTCGGCAAAAACATCCTTGATATCGTCTGAGATGGCTTTTTTCTCTTCTTCAAGGCGCTCAATACGTTCTACAAATGCGCGCAGCTGATCGGCAGCAACACCACCTGGATTAGACATAAAATTCTCCGTTTCGAATAGGACAACAACACCCGGTGCCATATGGCCAGCCCATCTTGACAAACCGATATTTACCTTGGCTTAACCAACAAACTCTTGCCAAGTCTTTAACATCGCAAGAATTGAGGCACCATCTGTGGCTTATACCAACGGCATAAAAGATTGACCCATCCATAGGATGCTTTGAAATGGTTTACTGGCAAGGCGTCGGCTCGATCGGACAATGCCGGGGCATTTTCTTTTTTGATGCGAACCTTTTGCATTGACTTGTCAAGACAATTCAATGAGGCGCGCCTAGTTTGATGCGAACCTTTTGCATTGAATTGTCAAGACAATTCAATGAGGCGCGCCCTAGTTTGATGCGAACCTTTTGCATTGAATTGTCAAGACAATTCAATGAGGCG
>JAOXSH010000095.1 GCA_025800145.1 Cohaesibacter sp. | reverse complement strand
AGTTTTTGCAAGAAGAACTGATAATTGGACTTCCCCCAGCCAACTGAACCACAGACAGGCTTCGATATGTATGCTTCTGAGATGCTCGAAGAACACAGGGGGGGGGTACTGGAACTGGTCCGCAATTTTAGAGACGTTTTGCGAAGCTGATTGTGGCGTCGGAATCCGGTGCAATGGCTGTGGTCCTATGAATGCATCGGTTGCTGGCATTTATTGTTTTGGGAGTTTGTTTTGAGAGGCCTTAGGAACTTAGCGCCCAAGATTTTGAAGCTTGTGTCAGGTCAGGTTGCTGTGATTTTCACATTTCAATGGCATGCGGGGCGTTTGCTTGAGGTTCTGGCAGGATGGTTTTGGGTGTGGTATTTTCCTGCCGGCCCAACTGTTGCTGACGCCCTGGTCTGTTTGAGCTTTGGCGCGGCACGCTTGCCCGCACCCGGGCTTTTTGAATTTTGCCTTCGCTGACTCGTAGCAGCGTGGCAGCCTTCTAGGATTGGAAATGATTGTGTTTGAGTTTTTGCATGGTGCCACTCTTCCTGTCATCTGCAGATCCGTGTAATTCATGATGACCTGAATGTT
>JAOXSH010000073.1 GCA_025800145.1 Cohaesibacter sp. | reverse complement strand
TTATAGACGGCATTGACGCCGCTTGCGGTGAGCAGGGCTGACAGGTCTCGCAGTTGGTTGGGGCTTGCGGGTTGGCCGTTTATGCTGGCGCTTTGCAGGGCAAAATAGGCGGGTTGGCCAGAGGCCGCCAAATCATGGGCTTACAGGCCTGTAAGGGTGGTTTTGCGGCCCGTTTGGTCGGTGATGGTCAGGGTGAGAGCATCGCCCGCCTTGCCCGTGCCAAGGCCCGCTCGACTGCTGACAAGGGCAGAGGGCTGGATATGCAGCCTAAAAGTCTCACTCGGAGACTTTTAAATCAGGCACTGAGAGCAACGACTGGGAGGAAGGCAGAAAACCGAACAGCGCGGGCTATCCGGTTTTTGGATTAGACGAGGGTTTCGTAATTAAAGAGTGCTGCAATTTTTACGCCTGAAAATTCTTCTTTAATGAACTCAATCGCTTCATCCAATGTGAAATCGTCACTAAAATGGTTCAGCGAAAGCATAAAATCGCTCACCGGGTCAAAATCAACGCCATCTTCCTCTAACCCATCTTTCTCAACCTCAGTCGTTGGACGTGCTTTGTAAACAATATAATTCTTGATGAAATAATCTCCTTTCTTACGTTTAATATCTTCAAGGCGTTTATTAACAAAATCAGCAGGTTGGTCGGTATAAAATCCTATGTCA
>JAOXSH010000070.1 GCA_025800145.1 Cohaesibacter sp. | reverse complement strand
ATGCCGGGGCATTTTCCTAGAAAGACAACGCAGCTCAGTGGGCCATTTCAAGGCACCGAAGGCCGGTTTTATTGGCTTTCTGGACTGCGTCGCTCTTGCTTTATGGTCAACCTGACCATCACAGCAAAAGCTTCTTACCAGAAAGTCAATAAAATCCGGTCATATGGGTTAATCTTTCATGCCGCTGGTATTATTCCTTGAAATAACCTGCTTCATGCGGCAGTGGCTTGCCCAATTCTTTATAGAGCTTTGCCATTGCCTCATCTGCGCCAGACGGCAACTTGTGGGCGATGCCTTTGTGGCAATCGATACAGGTGCCGCCAGATTGCAATGCTTTTTGGTGCAAATCTGATGCGCGATTTTCCTGTGCGGACAAATCCATAGAGCCAAAATCATGGCAGTTACGGCATTCGCGACTGTCTGTGGTTTTCATGGCTTCCCAGACATTGGTTGCCAATTCCAGACGCTTGCCTTCAAATTTCTCCTTGGTATCCAATTCTCCGGTAAAGTGATAATAGAGTTCCTTGGATGCCTTGATTTTGCGCACCACCTTGTGGTTCCACTCCTTTGGCACATGGCAGTCAGGGCAAGTTGCTCGAACGCCGGTACGATTGGCATAGTGAATGGTGTCACGATATTCTTGGAAAACATGCGCTTCCATCTCGTGACAGGAAATGCAGAATTCTTCATTATTCGTCATTTCCATTGACCAGTTGAACCCGCCCCAGAATAGGATGCCGACGATGAAGCCGACAACCAGTAGGGTGCCTGCGGCAATGGATAAAGCTGGCTTTGTAAAGAAGGACAGAAGCCCGCCTTTCTTGTCTTGTTCGGTCATTGTCTTACCTCCAGCCTTTGCTTAATTGGCGAATGCGCCATCCAGTTCACGCGCATTTTTAAAGGCGTTGGGGACAAGCTCCGGTGCGTCGGCCTGAGGCACATGACATGCAGTACAGAACCAGCGGCTGGCTGCTACGTCATCGGTATCCTTGCCTCGGCTGTCATAGTGGGTCTCAGACACTTTGGGTGCGTTATATTGCACATTCTGAGGCCATGAATGGCAGCTCAGGCATTTGTTGAAGCTTTTGTTCACCTGATAGCCTTCAACCCTGTGCGGGATGAGCGGTGGTTGCTGGCGATAAGCCCGACCAAAGCCATTGGCCGGTTTTGCCTGTTTGTTGACAAGTGGTTTGCCCACTGCTTCGTCGATTTGTGTTTCCCCACGCAGGGATTTCACAGCGCTCCCTTGTGCATTGGCGATGGGAGCTGAGAGAATTGCTACTGCCAATACACCTGCAAGGGTGAGTCCGATCCTTGAGATCCTCGCCATTGTCAGCCTCCTTTTTGGCATAGCTGCCCGGCAGCATCGATGTCAGATGTGCTTTGCAGCCGTTGGTCAAAACGATGAGTGAAACGGAAAACATTCTCTGAGCAAACGTCTAGACAACGTCCGCAATTGATGCAGTCTCCCGACAAGATTAGTGGTCCGGTGCCGGTCCGCTCCCCTCGCAGGGCCGGGGCGATCACTTGAGGTTCCGGACAAATCGCAAAACAATCCATGCAGTCATCGCACCGATCACGCGCGACAGCAGAGACACGGATCATCGACCCTTCCCCCAAGAGGCCATAAAAGGCACCCACGGGACACAGATGGCCACACCAGCCATGTTGCGCTGTGAAAAGATCGAAGAAGAAGATGGCAAGGCTTGCCATGGCACCGGTGATGGTGCCAAACAGGATGGCCCGATGCAGGGATGTGATCGGATTGATCAGCTCCCATACAAGGCTGCCTGAGATCAGGGTTGTGATCAGAATGCCTGCAAGAACATAGAGCCGCAGATTTCGCTTTGGCGTCCAGCCCTTTTTGATGGCGAGTTTACGCCGCATCATAGCGGCCAGATCGGTGATTGGATTGATGGGGCAGACCCAGGCACAATAGGCTCTTCCGCCTAGCAGCAGATAAGACAGTGTGACAATAAGGCCCCCAACAATGGCCACCATTTCTGGCCATGTGCCAGCCAACAGCTCCTGAATCAGGATCAAAGGATCAGTCAAGGGCAGAAAATCCAACGTCCAACTTGACGCCAAAGTGCCTTTCGCGATCCATAATCCGAACCAGGGGCCGGTAAGAAACAGAGCCATAAAGAAGGCCTGTGTTAGACGGCGGGCAATGAGATAGCGGTTGGCAAACCATAGGCCATGCATTTCAAACGCACGTTTGCCGGGTGTGAAGGACAGTTTCATGATCCGCCCCCCGGTAATGCTGGGCCACGATCGGGAAGATCAATCAGACCGGGGACCAATTCTCCCCCGGCTTCTTGCTTTGCTTCCCAGCCAAATTGATAATGCGCGTCATGGGTGCCGCCGGCCAGACGGGTCGGCAACACCTTGATGGCGGCTTCTTCCAGAACACAGGCTTTTTCGCAAATGCCACATCCTGTGCATTTGTCGACATGAACGATGGGTTCCAGAATGGCATGTTTGCCTGTTCGCTCATTATGGCGACGATCAAGGGTAATCGCCTCGTTAATCAGCGGACAAACGCGATAGCAGACATCGCATCTCAGACCTTGGAGATTGAGGCAGCTTTCCCGCCCAAGGAGAACCGCAACCCCCATTTTTGATTGGGTTATATCCGTCAGAGCGCGATCCAACGCTCCGCTCGGACAGGCCGCAACACATGGAATGTCGTCGCACAATTCGCAAGGGCCTGTGCGGGCGACAAAGAATGGTGTGCCATGGGCTGGCCCCTCGCCCAGATCAGCAAGGGCGAGAATTTCATATGGACAATCCCGGACACAAAGCCCACAACGAATGCAAGCGCTGACAAAATCAGCTTCAGCCAAGGCTCCGGGGGGACGCAAGGCTGTATTGGGCAGGGCCGCAGATTGACGGGAGAAGACGGACAGAGCGAACATGGCTGCCGCCACACCGCAAGCTGCGCGTGCGCCATCAACGAGAAGGTCCCGCCGTGATTTTGCTGTTTTACTGTGCGCAGTCATTGTCTTATACCCGTTTGGGATTTCCAGATTGGATGATCAGGACCGCTTCATTGCTGCCCCTGATCCTGTTCATTGCGCGATCAAGCGCTGACGACCTTACAGGCGCATTTCTTGAAGTCGGTTTCTTTGGAGATTGGGCAGGTTGCGTCCAATGTCAGTTTGTTGGTCAATTGCTTTGCATCGAACCAAGGCATGTAAACAGACCCTTTGGGCGGCTTGTTACGGCCCCGGGTTTCAACTCGGCTGGTGACTTGACCACGGCGACTGGAAATTGTGATCGCCTGCCCGCGGCGCAAGCCACGCTCTTTGGCATCCTCTGGATGCATATAGACAACAGCACTTGGATAGGCGCGATGCAGCTCTGGTACACGACGTGTCATGGAGCCTGAATGCCAATGTTCAAGCACGCGGCCTGTGATCAGCCAAAGATCAAATTCCTCATCCGGGCTTTCTGCTGGTGGCTCATAAGGCGCGAAGATGATCCGCGCCTTTTTATCGGGACGGCCATAGAAGCTGACGCCCTCGCCTTCCTTGACATAAGAATCATAACCTTCGCGGAAGCGCCAGAGGGTTTCCTTATTGTCAATGACAGGCCAGCGCAGACCACGAGACTTGTGATATTGGTCAAAATCTGCCAAGTCGTGGGCCTTGCCACGACCAAATCCCGCATATTCTTCAAACAGGCCTTTTTGTAGATAGAAGCCAAAATGCTTGGCTTCCTGGTTCTCAAAGCCTTCTTGCAAGTCAGACAATGGATATTTATCGACTTGACCATTGGCAAAGAGCACATCAAACAGGGTCTTGCCTTTAAATTCTGGGTTTTTCTCCAGAATGTCAGCAGGCCAGACTTCGTCTGTGGTGAAGTATTTAGAGAATTCAACAACCTGCCAAACATCAGAGCGGGCTTGCCCCGGTGCATTGACTTGCTGACGCCAGAATTGGGTGCGGCGTTCGGCGTTGCCATAAGCGCCTTCTTTTTCCATCCACATAGCCGTTGGCAAGATCAAGTCCGCTGCGGTTGCTGTGACGGTCGGATAAGGATCGGAGACCACAATGAAGTTATCGGGATTGCGATAACCGGGGAATCCTTCCTCATTCATATTGGGTGCCGCTTGCATATTGTTGGTGCACTGGACCCAATGGCAATTGATTTTGCCGTCTTTCAAATGGCGATGCTGAAGAACAGCATGGGCTCCGGGCTTGGCAGGAATGATGCCATCCGGGATTTTCCATTTTTTCTCGGCCAATTTGCGGTGCGCTTCTTTCATCACCACCATATCGGCCGGCAGACGGTGGGCGAAGGTGCCGACCTCACGCGCCGTACCACAAGCAGATGGCTGACCGGTTAGCGAGAATGGACCATTGCCGGGCTCGGAAATTTTGCCGACCAGCAGATGCACGTTATACATCAGGCTGTTCACCCATGTACCGCGTGTATGCTGGTTAAAGCCCATGGTCCAGTAAGAGACCACTTTGCGGGTTGGATCAGCATAAACTTCGGCCAATTTGATCAATTGATCGGCTGGCACGCCGGATAGCTCGGATACATAGTCAACGGTATAAGGCTCAACGAGTTTTTTGAACTCTTCGAAATTGATGCCGCTGATTTTGCCATGTTTGCCTTCATGGGCCGGGAATTTGGCTTTTTGTTCCAGCTCATGATTTGGCCGCAGACCGTAACCGATATCTTCCTGTGTGCGGTTGAAGGTGGTGTGGGCGTTTACAAAGTCCCAATTCACCTTCTCATTCTGGATGATATAATTACAGATGAAGTTGAGGATGGCCAAATCGGTTTGTGGCTTGAAGATCATGCCATTGTCAGCCAGATCGAAACAGCGATGTTCGAATGTGGACAGGACGTGGACCTCTGCGCCTTCTTTGGTCAGCGCGGTATCTGTCAGGCGAGACCACAGAATTGGGTGCATTTCGGCCATATTTGCGCCCCAAAGTACGAAATTCTCGCCATGCTCCAAATCATCATAACAGCCCATTGGCTCATCAATGCCAAATGTGCGCATGAAACCAGCCACAGCAGAGGCCATACAATGGCGAGCATTGGGGTCGATATTGTTTGAAAGCAGACCTGCTTTCATAAATTTGGCAGCGGCATAGCCTTCCCAGACGGTCCATTGGCCAGAGCCAAACATGGACACCGCGGTGGGGCCTTTGGCTTTCATGGCTGCTTTCCATTTGTCAGCCATAATGGTGAAAGCTTCATCCCATGAAATTGGGGTAAATTCACCATCCTTGTCGAATTTGCCATTGGTCATACGCAACATGGGTGACGTCAGGCGGTCCTGTCCATACATGATTTTGGACAGGAAATAACCCTTGATGCAGTTCAGCCCTTTGTTGACGGGTGCATCCGGGTCCCCCTGTGTTGCCACGACACGGCCATTTTTAGTGCCGACAAGGACACCACAGCCGGTTCCGCAAAAACGACATACGCCTTTATCCCAGCGGATGTCGTTGCGGCTGGCGGCCTTGGCTGCATCTGGGGCAACTGATACCCCGGCAGCGGCTGCGGTGGCAGTCACCGCACTTGCTTTCATAAAGTCGCGCCTGTTCTGCTTTAGCATGGCTTTTCCTCCGTTGCGCTTGAGCGCGCATCAAGATCAGGTTCCATTTCGTGATAAACGAGCGCAGTGGCGACGACGCCGTCTGTGCGATTGACAGCAGACATGGCGTCCATAGCGCTCATTGTTTCGGTATCCTCGATGGTGACCACAAGGCGGGCATTGTCGGCTTCGCCATGGGTCTCAACACCGGGAATTTCTGTCAGCAAGGCCTCAACCGACTTCACCTTGTCGGGCCGTGCGTGAACAAGTACGCCGCAGACATTCATCATAGCGGGTACTCCTTTTGTGCTGGGTCAGTTTGCAAGTGATTGGAGCTGGAAGAGAGGGCAGTATCAAAAGATGTGATGACAAGGGCCTGAACCGGACAGGATGAGAGGCATTCCCCGCATCCTGTGCAACGCTCTGCATCGATCAGCAACAGGCTCTTGCCCCCCAATTGAGGCCGAAAGCGCATTGCGTCATAGCCACAAGCGCTTTCACACGCCCTGCATGTTACAGCTTTTGATTCCAAACAAAGAGATGTGACTTGCGCCTTTAATGACCATGCTTTTTCGCAAGCTTCGGCTTCTTCCTGTTTTGGGGCAATCAGCACGTCATGACGACAGGCCTGACTGCATTGCCCGCAAAATGTGCAATAGGCATTTGAGAAGTCGACTTCGGGACGCCCCATATAGCCACTTTGCAGCAAATTGGTTGGACAAGCGGCAACACAGTCTTCACACCCTATGCAGGCATCGAAGAATGTTCTTTCATCCATATGTGTGTAAGGAGGACGAATAGGGGAGTTTCCCTTTTGCCCGCCAGATAAAAATGTACGCCGGTCCACGTCTACGGTCCTTCCAAGGTCAGGAAAGTCGAGTCAAACTTTCTTTGGGGAAGAAGGTAGTTATGAACAGGGGATAAAAGACTTGACTATCGTCAATTGATATATATCAAGAAATTTCAAGCAATTGATTTTCAATCACTATTACTAATCAAATTAAATCTGGTTCATTTTATATTTGTGTGCACAATCTTTATAAAATAAGTGCTTTATATTCATGAAATAGATCATTTCATAGTGACGAATATTTGCAAATAAAAGTATTCATTTGAGATATCAAATTCAACATCTTTGCCGTGACGCTATTGTTACGTGCCAGGATGATGCAAAAAGCATTGAATATCGGCAACATTGGTGCCGGTGGCTTTCATGATCAGCAAATCATCAGCGGCTTTCAGGGCTTTGTAGCTGTCGTTATTGTTCAGCAGCTGTTCCAGATCTAGACCGGCTTTTTCGATGCGTGTAAGCGTTTGGCCATCGATTATTCCGCCTGCGGCATCAGTTGGGCCATCGCGCCCGTCAGTTCCTGCGCTTAGAAAAATCCATTGGCCTTTTAGGTTTGGTGTCAATAATTTTGCAACATGCAGAGCAAGCTCCTGATTGCGCCCCCCCTGCCCGTTGCCTTTGAGTTTAACGGTGGTTTCTCCGCCAAATAACAAGGCTATGGGCTTGTCAGATATATGAGCTTGGCAGGCGGCGGCAATGTCTTTGGCTGCGATCTCGACATCTCCTATAAGCTGATCTGAGACAATTCTTGCTTCATAATGTTGAGAGGCGGCCTTTAGGGCTGCTTGAAGGCTATGCCTGTTGGAGCCGATCAGCTGATTGTGCGCAAAAGGAATTGTCTCAATGCTTTGGTTCTGCTCTGGCTCTGTTTTTAGATGGTCTTGTACAGACTTTGGCAAATTGTTCCAAATGGCAGCTTGCTTGCAGATCTCTCGAGCTTCTTGGCGGTTGCCGATTGGCGCAACCGTTGGGCCGCTGGCAATTGCGCGCAAATCATCGCCAATGACATCGGACAGAATATAGGCTGAGACCTGCGCCGGGGCTGCATGGCGCAAGAAGCCACCACCCTTTAGTTGGCTAAGATTTTGCCGCACTAGATTGATCTGAGTGATATCCAGACCTGATCCCAGCAAAAGTTGATTGGTTTTGGCTTTATCCGCAAGGCTAATGCCCCCAACTGGCGCGGCGACAAGGGCAGAGCCTCCACCGGAGATCAGGGCTATGACCTGATCATTTTCTCCTGCATCTGATAAATGCTCTATCACCGCTTGGCTTGCTATTAGGCTGGTTTCATCTGGCACAGGATGGGCACCATGCAAGACGGTGACGCCTTCTACGCTCATCTGATTTTCAGGATGGGTGATAGCCAATGCTTTGCATGGGCCTGTTACATGGCCCATGGCCTCAGTCAGCATGGCCGGAGCGGCTTTGCCAATGGCAATAAGACAGGTCAGCCCTCCCTTCTCTGGTGTGGGAAAGGGAGAGGCTAGAAGCGTTTTTTGGAGCGCATGGGCAGGATCAGCTGCGGCAACGGCATTTTGGAAAATATCAAGTATATCTGAATGCAACTGCTCCATTTGTCCATGCGTCATTGTTTCGTTCCTCTTATCCTTATAATCCTTGGATTTGACGGGATTTTTCTACCAAGACTTCTGCCTGCCGGATAGAGGCATAATCAATCAGGCGACCATCGAGCGAAACAGCCCCTTTGCCAGCAGCTTCCGCTTCGGCCATGGCTTCCAGAATGCGTTTGGCTTTGGTAACTTCCGCTTCTGATGGCGACATAACCTCATTGGCCAACGCAATCTGGCTTGGATGAATAGCCCATTTGCCTTCGCAACCCAGCACTGCGGCCCGTTTTGCAGCGGCTTTATAGCCTTCTGCATCCTGAAAATCACCAAAAGGTCCATCAATCGGGCGCAAGCCATTGGCGCGGGCAGCCACCACCATGCGGGCCAGCGCATAATGCCACATGTCCCCCCAATGGGTTTCGCGCTCTCCATTGCTGTCTGCATCTGTCAGGACCGAATAATCCGGGTTTACCCCGCCAATGATGGTTGTACGGGCGCGGGTGGAGGCGGCATAATCGGCAACGCCAAAATGCAGGCTTTCATTGCGTTTGGATGCGGCGGCAATTTCAGCAACATTTTGCATCCCCAAGGCGGTTTCGATGATATGCTCAAATCCGATGCGTTTTTTAAATCCTTTGGCATCTTCGATCTGGGTAACCATCATATCAAGGGCATAAACGTCTGCCGCTGTGCCAACCTTTGGAATCATGATCAGATCCAGCCGGGATCCGGCCTGTTCCACCACATCCACAACGTCGCGATACATGTAATGTGTATCCAGACCATTGATGCGGATAGACATGATTTTGTTGCCCCAGTCGATATCATTCAAGGCTTCAATGATGTTTTTTCGGGCCTGTTCTTTTTCATCCGGTGCAACGGCATCTTCCATATCAAGGAAGATGACATCAACATCAGATTTTGCCGCTTTTTCAAACATGGCTGTTTGACTGCCCGGTACGGCAAGTTCACTTCGGTTCAGGCGTGCAGGTGACTGTTCAATTGCAAAGAAACTCATGATATCTCTTTCCTGTCCTTATGCCTTTTGGCTGGCTGTGTGATGGCGCTATATCACCTGATCGCGTGGTGGACGACCGGCAAAAAAGTCGTCCAAATTGTCCAGAACGCGAAAGCCCATGGCTTCGCGGGTTTCCTGAGTGGCACTGCCCAAATGAGGCAGCATCACAAGATTGTCGCATTGCATTAGATCAGGATTGATCCTCGGCTCGCCGTCAAAAACATCCAGCCCGGCACCGCCAATGGTGTCGAAGCTAAGAGCCTGAGCAAGCGCGCGTTCATCGACCACTTCCCCACGAGCTGTATTGATCAAAATGCCATTGGGCTTCATTAGATTAAGCCGGGCAGCATTGATCAAATGCCGGTTGGCAGCACCACCGGGACAATGCAGCGAGACAAAATCGGATTGCGGCAGCAAATCCTCAATGCTCTCCACTTGCTCCGCATCATATTTGGCCAGAATATTCGTGGCGATTTTTGATCTGTTCTGGACCAAAATCTTCATGCCAAATCCATGATGGGCCCGGCGAGCCATTTCCTGACCGATACGGCCAAAGCCGATAATGCCCAGGGTTTTGTTTGAAACCTTGTTGCCAATCAGATGTGTGGGGCGCCATCCGGTCCATTCCCCTGCTCTTATTTCTCGCTCTCCCTCACCTGCGCGGCGTGCGCACATCAAGAGCAGGGTCATGGCGATGTCCGCCGTGCAATCGGACAGGACATCCGGTGTATTGGTGACAGTCAGGCCAAGTGTTTTGGCAGCTTCTGCATTGATATGACTAAATCCAACCCCATAATTGCCCAGAATACGGGTTTTTGCCTTTGGTACATTCAAGGCATCTGGCCCCAAATTGTCTGTAACCGTTGGCAGAATGGCGTCATATGTCGCAAGGGCTTTGCGAAATTGCTCTGGTGTCAGGGGTATATCTTGCTCATTCAGGGTCACATCATAGCATTCTGCAAGTCGACTTTCGACGGCCTCTGGCCAACGCCGGGTGATAAGAACTGACGGTTTTGTTGTCATAACGTCAGGCTCCCTTTTCCTTGAGGATGCGTGCGATGGTTTCGCCAATCACGGCGGGATGTTCGGCTACGATGACCCCAGCGGCAGAGAGAATTTCGACTTTTTCGCTGGCACTTTCTCCAAAGGCGGAAATGATTGCCCCGGCATGGCCCATGGTGCGGCCTTTGGGCGCTGTCAGGCCTGCCACATAAGCCACAACCGGTTTGGTGACATGGTTTTTGATATAATCAGCGGCTTCGGCTTCTTGCGGGCCACCAATTTCTCCAATCATTGCAATAATTTCGGTCTCAGGGTCATTTTCAAACAGCTCCAGAATATCGCGAAAAGAAGAGCCGTTGATTGGATCGCCGCCAATGCCAACGCTGGTTGAAACCCCTAGCCCCAAATCTTTGAGCTGGGCTGCCGCTTCATAGCCTAGCGTACCAGAGCGGCCAATGATGCCGACATTGCCTTGCAAATAGATGTGACCTGGCATAATGCCCAGCAATGCTTTACCGGGGCTGATTGTGCCTGCACAATTGGGGCCTGTCAGCACCATGCGCTTGTCTTTGGGATAACGATACATATAGCGTTTCACGCGGATCATATCCTGTGCGGGAATGCCATCGGTGACACAAACACAATATCGGATACCGCCATCGGCAGCTTCCATAATGGCATCCGCTGCAAAGGGTGGTGGTACAAAAACAATACTGGCTTGCGCCTTTGTGGCCTCAACAGCCTGCTTGACCGTATCGAAAACGGGGACGCCTTCAACGCTTTCCCCGCCTTTTCCAGGGACCACACCACCCACAATATTGGTGCCGTATTTTTTCATGTCTTGCGTATGAAATTGTGCGATACGGCCTGTGATGCCTTGCACAATGACCGGAGTGTTGCGATCGATAAGAATGCTCATGATAGCTCCTGTCCATTGGAGGGCGAGGAAAGTCTGGATTGATCACTTTGCCAAGCGGCAACGGCGCGTTCGGCTGCTTCCATCAAGGTGCCAGCCCTGATGATTGGCAGGCCTGACTGGGCGAGAATCTTCTGCCCTTCTTCGACATTGGTGCCCGCCAAACGCACGATGACCGGCATATCCAAATTCAGCTCTTTCAAGGCAAGAACCACACCTTCGGCCACCCAGTCGCAGCGATTGATGCCCGCAAAGATATTGACCAGAACGGCCTGCACATTGCTATCAGAGAGCACCAGACGGAAGGCTTTTGCAACGCGTTCGGGGGATGCTCCACCGCCAATATCCAAAAAATTGGCAGGCTCGCCTCCGGCCAGTTTGATGGTGTCCATGGTTGCCATAGCAAGGCCAGCGCCATTGACGATACAGCCGATATTGCCATCCAGCCCGACATAGGACAGGCCCCGATCAGCCGCCCGGCTTTCGCGTGGATCTTCCTGACTTTTATCGCGTAATTCTGCTACTTGCGGATGGCGGAACAGCGCATTGTCGTCAAAGCTCATTTTTGCATCCAAGGCGATGATTTTGCTATCAGATGTGACGACCAGCGGATTGATTTCCACCATGGTGGCGTCCAGTTCGCTAAATGCGGCATAGCAGCCCTGAAGCGTACGCACCATTGCCTGAATTTGTCCCGGCTCAAGCCCCAGGGCAAAGGCGATTTCACGGGCCTGAAACTCTCGCAAGCCCACAGCGGGTTCAACCGTGGAGCGAACGATGCTTTCCGGCTTTTCGAGGGAGATATCCTCGATTTCCATGCCGCCTTCAGAGGACGCGACAATCATAACGCGCTGGCTTGAGCGGTCCAGAACAAAGCCCAGATAGATTTCGCGTTCAATCTGGACTGTGCTCTCAACATAAACGCGATAAATGCCTTTGCCTTCCGGCCCCGTTTGATGAGTGACCAGCTTTTTGCCAAACAGGTCCTCACAGGCATCATAGATTTCGGCTTCGCTGTCACACAGGACCACGCCTCCTGCCTTGCCACGCCCTCCGGCATGGATCTGGGCTTTGACGATCCAGCGCTCTCCACCCAACTCGCGCGCTCTATAGGCGGCCTGTTCTGGGCTATAGGCCAATGCTCCTGATGGAGTTTCCACTCCAAAGCCGGATAGAATTTCCTTGGCTTGATATTCATGAATATCCATTGATCCCTCCCTTATGCATTGTCCTTGCTGCCATAGTGACGGTCCAGCAGAGCTTCTATCTCCTCATGCTTGCCGTCTCCTCCCAATTCCTCAATGGCTTGCGCAAACAAACGTATAATCTGGCTAACTGCCTTGGCATTGGTCAGGTTCAACAGGCCAATGCGCACCTGTACCGGCGAAGACAGGGTTGGCCAGATACCAAAATTCCGTCCACGGCAATTTTGCACCAGTTCCATTTCTCTGCCTGCCAGCTGTTGCGGCAAATTAAGCACCACAAGACTGCTCATGGTGGATGTAACGTCGCAGCCCAACAGGCTGACGGCTTCACGCAGCACCGCCTCATGACTGCGATAGGCCTTGGCGCGATTGTCTATACCCTCATTCAAGGCCAGACGCAGGCTTTCATGAAAAGCTGCAACGGCATAGGCAGAATGAGTGCGATGATAAGTGCCTTTTTCGACATCCTGACCATCAATAATGCCCCAGTGGCGGGCTTCAAAAATCGGATTATGGACAAAGCTGTAAGCGCCATTTGTGCGCAATGTTTCGATATAGTCATCACGGAAACTGACCGGCGCATAAGTAAGCGGCAAGCAGCACAGGCCTTTTTGTGGGCATGAGGCCCATGCAGACACGCCGGGATAGTCATCAATTGCGAAATCCTCAACCCCCAGCGAGGAAACTGCATCGACCAGTCCCATGGCCCCATATTTTTGACAGGCTTCAGAGAAGCCGCTGATGTCGTTGATGATACCGGATCCTGTCTCCCAATGGGCCATGAATGCCCATTTCGGTTTATGCTCTTTAAGAGCAGCCTCAACGATTTCGCCTGTTACCGGCTGTCCATGGGGGACGTCGATGATGGTGACAGAGGCTGGTTTTGGATCCAGCGCATTTGCCGCCAATTCCTCGCGGGTGGCCGCTTTGATGCGCAAGGTCAGGCCATCAATGCCGGAAAATGTGCCATTGGTGAAAGCGACCACTGTATCGCCAGGCAGAATGGCGGAAAAGATGGTGTCCAGACCGCTCCAGCCTGTGCCAGCCACACCAAAGGTATGGACATTTTTGGTGCCCCAAAGCTGGCGCAGCATAATCTTGCTTTCCACCATGCCGCGCAGCACATCGCCATGCATATGATCGGCCAAACCGGCATTGGCAAAAGCATCGAGAATACGGGGATCGGTATTGCCAGGCCCAGGACCTGCGGCAATGGTTTGCGGGATTTCAAGTTTTGGAAAGATCCTGATTGTCATGTTTGATCCTGACATTTTGCCCTGTGGCGTGATTGTTCTGATCTTTAGAAAAGGCCAACTTGAAGTCTGTGACAACGTCGGTTATTACTACAATCAGGTATCCAATAGGATGGTATATTACCTACCCATACATATTGTTTGATAGAGGATATCCTCTCATAACTCTATCCTATTGGGTAGTTTTAGCAAGGAACCGGCAAAATGGCTTCAAAAACAGACAGCAAAATCCAGATTATGCTGGCCCATAGCAATCCTTTGGTGCTGACAGCGATGTCGGAATTTTTTGAGCGGGATCATCGATTCTCCGTTGTTGCCACCACAGCCACGGCAGAAGGCTTTTTGGGGCTGGCTACACGGGTGCCTGTTGATGTGGGAATCATCGATTGGAAATTGCCGCAATTGGGGGCTGAAAAATTGATTGAGGTGATGCGCGAATATGACGTTGCCCCAAAAATCATTGTTTATGGTGACCCGGAAGGCGACTTGCCGAAATTGGCCATGCAGGCCGGTGCCGCTGGGTTCGCGTCCAAATCTGGTGCTGTTGAAGGCTTGCTCGATGTCTGTATGGATGTGGCGGCGGGAAAGATGGTGTTCCCTTTTGTTGATATCAGGACACTGAACCAAAATCCCATTCATAGCCTGTCAAAAAGAGAGAAGCGATTGCTGGAAGCCTTGTCCGATGGTTTGTCCAATGCCGAATTATCCCGTGAGCTTGGCATCTCGATCAATACAGTCAAATTTCATCTGTCGAATATTTACGACAAACTAGGTGTCAAAAATCGCGGACAGGCAACAGCCTTTTATTTCAAATCAGCGCAAGGCAGTTCCAGCTAGAGCATTTTGAATAAACACGTCGTTATTCAAAATACTCTAGCCTTTGTTTCTAAGCATATTTTTGTCCGAAAACCGCACACACTTTTCGACAAATATGCTCTAGGTTACTGACTATCTTTAAAGAATAAAAGAAAACCCGCGAACTTCTCAGATCGCGGGTTTCTATTTTAATGCTATACCAAACAGATCGGCTTATTGAGGCAGTTTGTCGTCAACGCCTTTGACATACCAGTTCATGCCCAGCAATGTGCCAGCATCCAGAATTTCGCCTTCTTTGATGGCCTGACTGCCGTCTTGCTTGAAGATTGGACCTTTAAAGGGATGCAATTCGCCTGATTCAATGGCTGCGGCTGTTTTCTTGGCCATGTCAGCAACATCTGCCGGGATGTTGGTGTAAGGAGCCATCACCACCATTTTCTCGGCAAAGCCACCCCAAGTGTCGGTGCTTTCCCATTTGCCGTCGAGCAAAGCCTGTACGCGGTTGACATAATATTCGCTCCAGTCATCGACGATGGCGGTCAGCTGGCTTTTGGGGCCAAACTTGATCATGTCGGATGCTTGACCGAAAGCGAAAACACCACGCTCTTCTGCAACCTGCAAGGCAGCTGGCGAATCTGTATGCTGGGTGATGATATCGGCACCCTGATCGATAAGGGCTTTTGCAGCATCGGCTTCCTTACCCGGATCAAACCAGCTATTCACCCAGATGACCTTGATTTTCATGTCAGGATCAATGGATTGCGCACCCAGAAGGAAAGCATTGATGCCGCGTACCACTTCTGGAATTGGGAAAGATGCAATATAGCCGACGGTTTTGGTCTTGGACATTTTTGCCGCGATCTGGCCAATCACATAGCGGCCTTCATAGAAACGAGCCGCATAGGTGGAGACGTTTTTGGAACGCTTGTAACCGGTTGCGTGCTCAAACTTCACTTTTGGATAGCGCTTGGCCACTTTCAAAGTTGGGTTCATAAAACCGAATGAAGTTGTGAAGATCAGATCATTGCCAGAGCGTGCCAGCTTTTCAATCACGCGTTCTGCGTCGGGGCCCTCAGATACATTCTCGACATAACTGGTCTCAACCTTGTCGCCAAAGGCTTTTTCGATGGCCAAACGGCCATGATCGTGCTGATAGGACCAGCCATGGTCGCCAATTGGGCCAACATAGACAAAGCCAATCTTGACTTTATCGGCGGCTTGGGCAGCCCCTGCGGCAAGACCCAAAGCAAGAGCTGCGGCGGCAGCAAAAAGTTTACGCATGATATCCCTCTCTGTTTTGCCTCTTTGAGGCTTTTTGGAATAATAGCCGATTGTGGTGGGCAGGCTATCAAAAAATTGAGCGGCAACAGGGCCGCTCTTTGTGACTGCAATCCTGTTATCGATCGGGCACAAATGCAAGCCCTAGACAGGCTGGCGTATTGGCGCGAGCGACAGCGCGATTGCGCGAAATAAAGACAAGGGCCAGAATTGTGGCCAGATATGGCAAGGCGGACAAAAGCTGTGATGGAATGCCAATCCCTGCCCCTTGGGCGTGAAATTGCAAAATAGACACTGTGCCAAAGAGATAGGCCCCGATGATCAGGCGCTTTGGCAACCAGCTGGCAAAAACCACGAGCGCCAGTGCAATCCAGCCGCGCCCTGCGGTCATATTTTCAATCCAAAGCGATGTATAGACCAGCGATAGATAGGCACCGGCAAGGCCCGCACATAAACCGCCGAACATAACAGCCAGATAGCGCACTTTAATGACGGAATAGCCCAAGGCATGAGCGGAGCCGTGATTTTCTCCCACAGCGCGCACAATAAGGCCAGCACGGCTTTTGAACAGAAACCATGTGGTGCCGATTGTCAGCACAACAGAGAGATAGAAAAGCGGATCCTGACCGAACAAAGCTCGACCAATCACGGGCAATTCCACAAGGCCGGGAATCGGCAGAGGGGCCAGCTTGACGCCGGGGGTTCCCACAAAGCCCTCACCAACCATGCCGGACAACCCAAGGCCGAGCAATGTTAGCGCCAGCCCTGTTGCGACCTGATTGGAGACCAATGTCAGGGTGAGAAAACCAAACAGAATAGACATGACCACACCGCCCAACATGCCAGCCACAAGTCCCAAATAGGGATTGCCTGTGGTCAGTGAGACAGCGAAGGCACAGACTGCGCCCATAATCATCATGCCCTCAACGCCCAGATTCAGCACGCCTGAGCGCTCCACCACCAATTCCCCCAAAGCCGCCAAAAGCAAGGGCGTGGAGGCTGTCACAATGGTGATCAGAATTGCTTCGAGAATTTCCATTAGACCGCCTCTTTCTTTTTGGAGGAGACAAATTTGACGTGATAGTGAATGAGCGTGTCGCAAGCCAGAATATAGAAGAGCAAAATGCCCTGAAATGCCTTGGAGGTTTTTTCTGAAATGCCCAATTCAATTTGGGCCGCTTCTCCACCAAGATAGGACAGAGCCAGCAACAGCCCGGCAAAGAGAATGCCGATTGGGTTTAGCCTGCCAAGGAAAGCCACGATAATGGCGGTAAAGCCATACCCGGGTGAAATGGTCGGGGTCAATTGACCAATCGGGCCTGCTACTTCGATAATGCCGGCGATGCCCGCCAGCGCACCAGACGTCATGAAAGCAAAGAGGATCATCCGCTCTTTGGAGAAACCGGCAAAATTGCCCGCTCTTGGTGTTGCACCAAGAACACGGATTTCAAAGCCTTTCAGGGTCCGCGAGAAGAGAATAAAAATCGCGATCACAGCAATGACTGCAAAGAGCGCGCCAATATGCATACGGCTATCTGCAATCAGGCTCGGTGCAAGAGCTGCGTCGCTAAAGAGACGACTTTCCGGGAAATTGAAGCCTTCGGGATTTTTCCAAGGGCCGCGCACCAGATAATCCAATGTCAGCAAGGCAACATAGGTGAGCATCAGGCTGGTGAGGATCTCATTGGCCCCGAATTTGTTTTTCAAAAGCGCTGGAATGGCTCCGAATAAGGCTCCACCCAAGGCTCCCAGAGCGACCATAAGCGGAAAGGTGAGCGGGCTTTCCCATTGATAAAAAACAACAGGAAGAATAGAGCCAAGGATTGCGCCCATAGTGAACTGGCCTTCGGCGCCGATATTCCAGTTATTGGAGCGATAACAGATAGACAGGCCCACACCGATCAGCACAAGGGGGGCCGCTTTGACGACCAGCTCCTGCAAGCTCCAGCTATCCAGAAGGGGCGCGATGAAATAAACATAGAGGGCTTGCGCGGGATTGAAACCAAGCATGCCAAACATCAAGGCCCCGGTCAGAACGGTCAATGTAATGGCAAGGGCAGGTGAGAGCCAAGTCATCAAGCTGGATGGCAAGGCGCGCTTTTGTAATTCAATCTGCATTGTATGCCTCCTGCCCTTTGCTTGCCGGGATTGTTTCCGGCTCGGCCCCATGCACACCACCCATAAGTAGGCCAATTTTCTCTAGACTCATGTCTTCCACCGGCTCGGCTTTGGACAATTCGCCTTTATTGATGACAGCAATGCGGTCGGCAATTTCGAAAATCTCATCCAGATCTTGCGAAATGACCACAACGGCCGCACCTTGGCGTGCCAAATCCAGCAAAGCCTGACGGATAAGCGCGGCGGCCCCTGCATCAACGCCCCATGTAGGCTGCGAGACCACCAGCAAAGTCGGCCCTCTGTCTATCTCGCGTCCAACCACGAATTTTTGCAAATTACCGCCGGAAAGACTGCCTGCATTGGGGTCTGGCGCGCCTTTGCGCACATCAAAAGCTTCTGAAATGCGAATGCCCAACTCCCCGGCGTGATTGCGTTGCAAAAACAAACCGCTTTTCAACGGCTTGTCAGAGCCATGACGGGTGAGAATGACATTTTCGCTCAAGGGCAAATCCGGCACAGCGGCATGACCAAGGCGTTCTTCAGGTACAAAAGCTGCGCCCAGAGAGCGGCGTGCAGTGACACCTTTATGACCGCTTTCAATCTCATTGATGATGATGGCATCAGCCGGCGTGTCTCGCTCGCCTGACAACGCATCAAACAATTCTGACTGGCCATTGCCTGCCACGCCTGCAATAGCAACAACTTCCCCGCCTTTGACGGATAAGGAAATATCACTCAATGGCACAGCGAAGGGACTGGCAGGCGGCAAGGATAGTTTTTGTAATTTCAACCGTACGGGCGCTGCTGAGACGTCTGGTTTGCTCCGCTCCACCGCTTTTACGCTGGAGCCAACCATAAGGCGCGCTAGGCTGGCGGCGGTCTCGTTTGCCGGATTGCAATGTTCCACCAATTTACCATGGCGCAGAATTGTGGCTGTGTCGCACATTTTCTGCACTTCTTCTAACCGATGAGAAATATAAAGAATGGAGCGGCCTTCTTTTGACAGACGTTCCAATGTTTGAAACAACAAATCAGCCTCTTGCGGTGTGAGCACCGAGGTTGGTTCATCCATGATGATCAATTCGGGATTTTGCAAAAGGCAACGCACAATCTCAATCCGTTGGCGTTCACCAACAGAGAGATCGGCGACAAGATTGTCTGCTTTCAATGGTAAGCCATAATCGTGGGAGACTTCTTCGACCCTTTTTGCCAATGGGCCTATTTTTGTGCCTTTGGGCAGCGCCAGCGCGATATTCTCCACCACGTTTAGGGAATCGAACAAAGAAAAGTGCTGAAAGACCATGCCAACACCAAGTGTTCGCGCTTGGGCGGGATCGGCTAAATGGACCTCCTGCCCTTTCCAGTAAATCTGTCCTGATGTTGGTTGCAAGGCACCATAGAGCATTTTGACAAGGGTGGATTTGCCCGCGCCATTTTCTCCGAGCAGAGCGTGAATTTCTCCGGGCTGGACCACGAGATCGACGGAATCATTGGCTTTTAGAGTGCCAAATTTTTTGGTCAGGCTCTTGGCTTGAAGAAGCGGAGTGTTGGTCATTCCTGCTCACTCTCGAACTGGCACCTGAAAAGAATTTGGTCAGGTGGATTGGGTTGACAAGGCTGGTCAAATGACCCGGCCTCTTTAAGTGACAATTGCATGACATGCCACACGAAAAGACATCATTTGCGCTCTTTATGTTGCTTTATTCAGTCCTTTTATGTCGCATCCTGTGCTTTGATCTTTCTTTGCGAGCAATCACTTGGCCATCGATCACCAAGAAAGATCATATCTTTGTTTCCTTCCCAATTGCCTTTTGTGCCATCTGGCATTTCTCTTATTTTTTTGACTGGTCCTTCTGGGAATTTGGGAATGTATCGGAAAAATGTTGGCGGGCATGGCTGACAAACATGGCTGGTGCCAGTTTCAGCTGTCTTTGAGCATGGGTGATGATGGCGAGACGATTTTGCGGGAGATTTTCATCATCAAGCGCTAAGAAGACCATATCGCCATCCTGTTGCTGGTCATCCAGACCAATGCGTGTCTGGAAACAGACGCCCAATCCTTTTTGTGCCAATTTGCGCATCATTTGCAGGGTACTAACCTCGGCGAAGATAGAGGCATCAGTATTGGCAAGCATTTTGTCGAGGGCGGTTCGCAAGGACAGGCCTTTGGAGGGCAAAATAATCGGATATTCAGCACATTGGGCAAAGGATATGCGCCCTTTTTCTGCCAGCGGATGGGAATGATTGACGACCGCGCCAATTTCAAATTCGCGTTCATAGCCAATGGACAGGCTGTCATCTTCCGGTGGATCGAATGTGAAGCCGATATCCACCTCTGACTCTGTGACCAGTCGGGCAATTTTGTTGGCATGAGTGACGGTGATTTTTAGCTGGATATCGGGATAGGCTTCTCCAAAAGAGGCGACCAGTTCGGTCAATAATTCGGTTGCCACGCTCTCAACGCTGGCAATCCTGACGATTCCGCGTTTCAAGCCTTTAAGGGCATCAATCTCAGAGGCGGTTTCTTCAAAATCTCGTAAGACATAGGTGACATGGCGTAGCAGGATATCGCCTGCCGGAGAGAGTTGCAGACGGCGACCTACCCTTTCAAAAAGAGGGACTCCGAGGCTGTCTTCCAGCCAGAGAATTTGGCGGTTAACGGCAGAGGATGCGACATTCAGCTCCCGACTGGCAGCCCGGATGGCACCATGCTCGGCAACGGCGGCGAAATAACGCAAAGCTGGGGAATATAAGAGACGAGCGCGGTCCAGGATCTTGCTCCTTCTGTCTGGTCACTCAAACTTTGCTATCAAGACAAGCACACGGAATGCTCAATGCCCTTGCTTTATAAAGGTTCGAGTTCAGGTTACCCAGTCCTTTCCAAACCTGTCAAAGGTCTGGGAAGGTGGAAGTGTTTCAATATTTTTTAGTAAAAAGGCTTTGATTTTCTATTCAAAGGAAAAAATACGGCTTTGAACATATAAAAAAGCAGCTCTTGAATAAATTTGTGACTTTTCCTGCAAGTTCTTCATTCACTTGCTGTTTTTTTGAGCGCAAGGATTTTGCCGGGCTAACTTTCAAAGAGACAGCATATTTGGGATAGTCCACAGAAATTGAAACTTGTGCTGTTATACCAACGGCATAAAAGATCAAAAGAACAGGTTTATAATATGAATTAGGCTTCTTCTTTGCCGCGCAAGAGCTGCAACAAACCGCCAATGACAAAGAAATATGCACCGCTCAAGCCAAGCACCCATTGGTCAATTTGATCAGAGATCATACCATTCAGTGTAACTTTGACAGCAAAAATTGTCCAAAGTGCCACCATTGCCATGGTGGCCCAACGCAAGCGCATAACGCGTACAGGATGGATGAACTCGATTGGAATGAATTGTGCCAAAGCAAGTAGACAGATCAGCGAAAAGCCGATTGCGGGATCCGGGGTAAAGATAAAATAATAAAAGAGCACGCCATTCCAGACAGCAGGAAAACCGCGAAAAGCCTTGGAAGTGGTCTTCATGCGGCTATCGGCATAATAAAGGCCGCCGGACATCACGATAATGGCGGCAGCAAGGGTGCCAATCATGCCGGGGATCAGCTCGGCATGGACAAAAACAAAGGCAGGTAAAAAGACATATGTGATGAAATCGATCACATAATCCAACGCATCACCACTCCAGTTTGGCAAGGTTTCGCGCACATGGAAATGCCGGGCAATTGGCCCGTCAATGCCATCGACAAACTGAGCGACGAGCAGCCACGCAAACAGCATAGTCCAATCTTTTTGGACAGCTGCCAAAAGAGCCAGAAGCGCGAAAGCCCCACCGGATGAAGTGAGGATATGGATTGTGAATGCGATAACTTTTTTCATGCCCCCTTGCTAACCCATTCATGCAGATGGAGCAATTGTAGAAAAACAGTGCCAAGTCAATTTTGGACCGGTTTTGAGCTAATCCCACCAAAATCTTTCTCTGTTTTTTGCTGATCATGCTTAGCTGATGCCAAGAAGGATGCGACCAGCATCAGAAATGGAGAAGATTAGTAAGCCCCAAAGGATCAGAAATGCACCGATTCCTCTGGTGACCCAGAGATTAGGGATCATTTTTTCAATGCCCATCAAGATACCCAATAGGGCCATCCAGATGACATTCATAACGCCAACGGCAAACATCACTGCCATAATCGCCCATGTACATCCAAGGCAAAAGATGCCCTGCTCCAGCCCCATCACATAAGAGCCGGTAAAGGATTTGAAAAAGCCTTGCTTGCTGCGGCGATTGAAATAGGGAAATGGCAATTGGCAGCGAATGAGGCAGGCCAGTTTCGCCGGGGTGAATTGATAAAGACCGGCCAGCACCAGAATAGAGGCGGAAAAGACCATGGAAGCCGGTGCCATAATAGGTGACATGGTTTGTACTTCAGTCAGCCCCCACTGGACCAGAGTTGCCAAAAGGCCAAAGCCAATCCAGATGGTGAGATATCCCAAAGTCAACAACAAGACAGAGATAGCCGTGACCTTGTTGCCTTTGGCTTCCTGAAAGCTGGCATAGCTTTTCAGAATTGGGGCTGCGGTTGGCAGCATCATAGCAATGGCCATCATGCTCCACATGGCAAAGACAATGGTCAGATCTTCCAAGCCCCAAGCGCCAAAGCTGGGCATACCAAAATGGCCAATGGCCGCCGATGGAGCACAAACAGCGGCAATGAAAGCACGGGTTGTTGCGTCCAGCTCTCCAAATCCATTGAAGATGTTAAAGGCAGACATGCCCGGCCCCATGGCGCGCATATCCATGTCGGGGGCCATATCCACGACCATGGCAAAAAGATAGCTCCAGGCAAAGAGAGACGAGATGGCAATGAAGAGGATCAGCATCAGCCTTGGCTTGCCAGAGGCCGCGACCAGAGAGGGATCCTGATTGGCCAAATTCTGATCCCTTATGTCAGCGGGATTGAAAAGCTTTCCCATCATGCAGACTGCCCTCTTCTTGCCTTTGCCTTGTGGTCTCTTCATAGCAAATTCGCGTATTTCTCCTTATAATCCTGTCTTGCATGGCGGCAGGCCTGTCGCAAGCCTTTGTCTTTGGCTGCGTCTTTTTGGCACAAGCCTTGTCCCCCATTGTCTGGCCAATGGTCTCATGGCACCTTTGACCTGGCATCAAGACTGGACTATTGCATAAAGATAATTGTGCCGAATGTGAGCCATTGTCTTCATGCTATAATGAGGGACATTGTCTGAAAATGGAAAGGGTGACCATGAGCGAGATCAAAAAAGCCGATATTGCGATTGTCGGGAGCGGTCCTGCCGGTCATGTCGCGGCCATTCAGATGGCCAAATTGGGTTTGTCTTGTGTTTTGATTGGTCCAGCGCATTCCGGTACAGATGGCCGCACAACTGCCCTATTGGGGAGTTCGGTTCGCTATCTTGAGCGTCTTGGGCTTTGGGATCAGGTGAAAGAACAAGGCCAAGCCTTGCGGATCATGAGGCTTTTTGATGATACCGGACGACTTGTTCGCGCTCCCATGACAGAATTTGACAGTGCGGAAATTGGCCTTGAAGCTTTTGGCTATAATATCGGCAATAACAAGCTGGTCGCTGCGCTTCATCAAGGGATTGGTGAGCTGGATGATTTGATCCAAGATCAGCAATTTGCAGTCTCTGTTAAACTTGAAGACGATCATGCCTCTATTGCAATGGAAGATGGCAGCATCTGGCAGGTAAAGCTGGCCATTGCTGCCGATGGACGCAAGAGCCTTGTCAAAGAGGCCGCTGATATTGAGATGCGCAAATGGTCTTATCCGCAAGCGGCTTTGGTGCTCAATCTGCATCATAAAGATCAGTCGCACAACAACAGTTCGACCGAGTTTCACACCCCGTGCGGGCCTTTCACACTGGTGCCTTATGATGATGCCAACCATTCCAGTCTGGTTTGTGTGGTGACGCCGCAAGAAGCGCAAGAGCTGAAAGCAATGGACAAGGATACACTGGCTTGGGAGCTGGAAAAACGAGCGCATCATCTTTATGGAAAATTCGAGATTGTTTCTGATCCACAAATCTTTCCGCTTGCGGGCATGGTGGCCAAGCAATTTTATGGCCAGCGCGCGGCACTGATTGCCGAAAGCGCGCATGTTTTTCCGCCAATTGGTGCACAAGGCTTGAATTTGAGCCTTCGCGATATTGAGGAATTGGCCGTGCAAATTGAACAAGCACTTGAGGCTGGCCAGACAGATATCGGCCATGATGATATCCTCAAAGCCTATAACAAGGCACGCAGACCAGATATCTGGTCGCGAACAGCCGGGGTTCATATGCTCAATATGTCCCTACTCTCCTCACTCCCTGTTTTGCAAGGCTTGCGCACCGCTGGGTTGACTGTAGCCAAGAATTTTGCGCCAGTGCGGAAATTACTGATGAAAGCGGGACTGGATAGCCCGTCACGATTTTCCAGCATTGGGAATTATACCAACGAGTAGAAAGATTAACCCATATGACCGGATTTTATTGGCTTTCTGGTAAGAAGCTTTTGCTGCCATGGTCTGGTTGACCACAACGCAAGAGCGACGCAGTCCAGAAAGCCAATAAAACCGGCCTTCGGTGCCTTGAAATGGCCCACTGAGCTGCGTTGTCTTTCTAGGAAAATGCCCCGGCATTGTCCGTCAAAAGACGCCTTGCCAGTCAACCATTTCAAGGCATCCTATGGGTCATTATTTCTACTCGTTGGTATTAGAGCTTCGAACATCGAGTCTAGGACCTAATCTGGAAAGCCTTTGACTTTTTGTGTCCAATCGCGAAATTGCGGGTCAATCGGCATGACAGTTGCTCCGATTGTCTCGCCATTTTTTTGCTGGATGCGATAATCAAACAGGCCCCGCTCCATGAAATGAGGATCTGTCAGGGCCTCATCAAAGCTTTTGACCAATGATACGCAGCAATCTGCGCCATCAAAATAGGCCATCCAGTCTTTAGAGCTTTTTTGCTTGATCAATTTTGCAATGCGCACCTTTGTTTTGGTCGGGTCTTTCCAATCCTGTTTTAACTCCTCTTCCAAACCAATGATGTTGGTAAATATATCCCAGAATTTCTGTTCCAAAGCTGCGCAGGCTATTAGGCGATCATCTGCTGTGGCATAGAGCTGATAGCGAGGGGACGCCCCTGTCAGCAACCAATTTCCATTGTCTGGGTAACGGCCAGATTGCTGTCCCGCAGCGTGAAGAAAAGCGGCAAAGGTGAAGCAATTGTCAGTCATGGAAATATCAAGATGACACCCCTCTCCCGTTTGGTCGCGCAGACGCAATGCAAGCAAAATATTGATAACAGCGGGCATGGTACCACCGCCTATATCTCCAACCAGAAAGGGGGGCAAGGTTGGTTGCTCTGCGGGACCCGAGGAAAAAGACAACACACCGGAATCGGCAATGAAATTCAGATCATGTCCGGCTTGTCTGGCTTTTGGTCCGGTTTGCCCATAGCTGGAAATAGAACAATAAATCAGCGATGGATTGATTTTTTTCATGCTCTCATAATCCAGCCCCAGACGCTCCATGACACCGGGGCGGAATTGTTCAATCAAAATATCAGACTGCTCTATATGAGGCAGCACGCTCTTGATGGCATCCTCGGCACGCAAATCCAGTTCCAGAGATTTTTTGCCACGATTCATACAGGCAAAGAGGGCTGAGACTTCACCCCATTTGGGTGGGTAATGACGCAGCTCTTCACCGCCGGGACGCTCAATTTTTAAAATCTCTGCCCCCGCCTCTGCCAGCATCAGGCTTGCCAAAGGTCCGGGTAGTAAAGTTGAAAAATCGAGAATTTTAATCCCGGACAAAGGTTGATATACCATCCTAAATCCTTTTACCAAGTATCTGATATGTAGGGCCTATTATATAGGCAACAGGCCTTTTGTTATGAGATAGAGAAAGGTTGTGACTGTGGCAACAGATGCCAAGGTGCCCACCATCACCGCCCCCGAGGCACGCTCAACATAAATGTCATATTGCTGGGCCACAACAAAAACATTGGCGGCAGGTGGCAGGCAGGCCATTAAAATAGCAGTATAAATCCAGCTTTGGGGAATGCCATCTAGCTGGCTGAGCAACAGGTAGACCAACATGGGATGTATGAGCAGTTTGATTGCCAGCAGGATGGGCATTTCAGCTGGCACTTTGCGCACCTGTCGCAAGGCAACCGCCACCCCCATGGCAAAGAGAGCGCAAGGCGCGGCTGCATTGGACAAATAGCTCAGCATTGTGTTGATCCAGTCAGGGGGCTGAACCTGTATTGCCGCCGCCAAAACCCCAATGATTGTGGCTATGATGAAGGGATGTAGAAAGACCTTTTTGACCACATAAAGAATGGTTTGCTGCCCACTGAGCCTTTCTGTGCCCGATAGAGCCATCATAATAGGGATGAGCGTGAACAAAAGGATCGAATCAAAACAGAAAATCAGCGCTGTTGGCACAGTTGCCGCAGGCCCCAAAGCTGCGATGGTCAGGCCCGGCCCCATATATCCGATGTTGGAATAGCTGCCAACAAGGGCTTGAATGGTGGCTTCCGCCATTTTGCCGCGCGTGACCCAAAGCCCGAAGGCAAAAGCAAGAGCAAAGGCAGTGTAAGTTGTCAGGGTTGTTGAAATAACAAAGGACCAGTTTGTTAATTCTTCCAGCGGCGTTTGGGAAATCAGCCGGAAGAAAAGTGACGGCAAAGAAATATAAACCACGAAGAAGTTGAGCCAAGCCAAACCGGCTTCTGGCAATTTAACGATTTTACCGGAAAGAAAACCAAGGAAAATCAGACCAAAAAATGGCAAGGCGAGTGTAAAGACATCCCCCATTTTTCTTTTCTCCCGCTAAACATTCCATTGATTCTTATTTGATCTTATACCAACGGCATGAAAGATTGACCCATAGGATGCCTTGAAATGGCTCACTGAGCTGCGTTGTCTTTCTAGGAAAATGCCCCGGCATTGTCCGATCGAGCCGACGCCTTGCCAGTAAACCATTTCAAGGCATCCTATGGGTCAATCTTTCATGCCGTTGGTATTATATATCTGGACAGACTTTCAAATTTATCCTTTCCGCTCAACTGCAAAACTACGCAGCCGCGCAAAAGCTGTCCACATTCTGTAACAAGAGCAGCGATGCGTTGGACTTGCGCTTTTTATTGACTGGTTTAAAACCAAGCCATGTTTGCTTTGATATAGGAAAAGCGTGTGTTCAATCGATCTTCCAAGCGCGAAACCGTTACTTTGTCCCATCGACTGGAATATGCCGGTGTGTTGCTGGTCGTCGCCATTTTGCGGGCGATGTCGCTTGCCATGGCCTCTTCTTTTATGGGCTGGTGCTGGCGCAAAATCGCGCCCCGGCTGTCCCGTCAGAAACGGGCAATGACGCATTTAAGGCAGGCTTTTCCTGAAAAAAACGATGAGGAGTTGCACGCGATCACGCTTGATATGTGGGACAATCTGGGCCGTACCTTTGCTGAGAGCTTGCTGGTGGATCGCTTTGAAAAAGCTGCGGAAAATTTTCATAAAGATGCCAATTTCGATGCTTTTTACGAGACAATCACGGCTAAGGGCTGCGTTCTGGTTTCCCTACATTCGGGCAATTGGGAACTGGGCGGCATTGTTGCCCATCAGCATGGGGTGAGGTTGGCTACCGTTTATCAAAAACTGAAAAATCCTTTGGTCAATGCCTATGTCATTGAGCAACGCACTGCCTTTTTTAAAGGGGGCATTCATGCCAAGGGCAATCGAGCCGGGGCCAAATTGATGGCTTGGGTGCGTGAGGGCAATATTGCAGCCATTATGGGCGATTTGCGCGACCGAGGTGGGTTGCCTGTTGAGTTTTTCGGTCGCCCTGCCCCAACCAATGCCTTTCCAGCGCGCGTGGCGCGCAATCTCAATGTCCCTTTGGTTGCCGGACGTTTTGTGCGGCGTGAGGGGCTGGAATTTGATCTGGTTTTTGAAGAGATTGATGTTCCCCGCACGCAAGATAGCGATGCTGATGTTAAGATTGCCACAGAAAGAGTGCAAGCGGTGTTTGAAAAATGGATCAGAGCGCGCCCCGATCAATGGATGTGGGCTCATAAACGCTGGGATTGATTGAGCCTTGAGTGCCCGATTTTAAAGTCTCTTGATGAGACTTTTAGGCCGCCTATCCAACCCTTCCCCCCCTTTTAAGGCCAGCAGTCATGGTGCCCTCAGGGCGGTCTGAAAAGGGGGAGAGGGCCAGCTCAGGACTTTTAAATCAGGCTCTGAGGCAAAAAATTATGGCGTCTCCACCTTCTTGCCTATTGCGCCGCAACAATTTTTGCGGTGCGATATGGCAAATCACTTTTGCTGAAGACGGTGCTTTTTACCTGTTTTGCAGCAGACCAGACAGGAGACGGGCATGAAATCCCCACGCGCATTTTTCAAACCTTTGGCCATTGGCGCCCCTGAACCTTTCAAGGAGTTGCCCACCCGTGTTGAGCGGATGATTCATTTCGTTCCCCCGCATATTGAGAAAATGCGCGCCAAAATTCCTGATCTGGTCCAAAAAGTTGATGTTGTTTTGGGCAATCTGGAAGATGCGATTCCCGCCGACAAAAAAGAAGAAGCGCGGGCCGGTTTCATTCAGATGGCAAAAGACAATGACTTTGGCGAGACCGGTCTTTGGACGCGGGTCAATTGCCTCAACTCGCCATGGCTCTTGGATGATATCACCGAAATTGTTTCACAAGTTGGCAACAAGCTGGACGTGATCATGCTGCCAAAAGTGGAAGGGCCATGGGATATTCACTATCTTGATCAATTGCTTGCCCAATTGGAGGCAAAACATGAGGTTACCAAGCCTATTCTCATCCATGCCATTTTGGAAACGGCGGAAGGGGTGAATAATGTTGAGGCCATTTGTGGTGCCTCCCCCCGTATGCATGGTATTTCGCTTGGCCCCGCTGACTTGGCAGCTTCTCGTGGCATGAAGACCACGCGCGTGGGTGGCGGTCATCCCGGTTATCGGGTTTTGTCCGATATGCAAGAGGGTAAAGAGCGCGTACTTTATCAGCAGGATTTGTGGCATTTCACTATTGCCAAGATGGTTGATGCCTGTATGGCCCATGGTTTGAAGGCCTTTTATGGCCCCTTTGGAGATTTTTCGGATCTGGAAGCCTGTGAAGCGCAATTTCAGAACAGTTTCCTGTTGGGCTGTATGGGTGCATGGTCTTTGCATCCCACCCAAATTGACATTGCCAAGCGGGTTTTTTCTCCCGAAGTGGAGGAAGTCAAAATGGCAATCCGTATTTTGGACGCCATGCCAGATGGCACGGGCGCTGTGATGATTGATGGCAAAATGCAAGATGATGCCACCTGGAAACAGGCCAAAGTGATTGTGGATCTGGCAAAGCAGGTTGCTGCAAAAGATCCAGAGATGGCTGAAAAATACGGACTGTAAGCTGCAATGCTTGTTGTTAGAGTTTTTTAGCTTGACAATTGTGCCCTCTCATGGCCTCTAGCGCTTCTGCAATCAGCCTGTTTTTTCAGGCTGATTGCCCTTGAATCCTCACAAGCGGAGCACGTCCATGGCAGAGATGAAAATTGCCAAATTTCAGATTGGTCAGGTGGTCAAGCATCGCGTTTATTCTTTTCGCGGTGTCATTTTTGATGTTGATCCAGAATTTGACAATAGCGAGGAATGGTATGAGGCCATCCCCGAGGATGTGCGTCCACGCAAGGATCAGCCATTTTATCATTTGTTTGCTGAAAATGACGAAACGGAATATGTGGCTTATGTATCTGAGCAAAATTTGCTGGAAGATGACAGCAATGAGCCGGTTCGCCATCCGCAAGTGCGGCAGATTTTCAGAGGACGCAAAAGCGGTATTTATCAGCCGATTGATGATTTGCTGAATTGATTTCTGCTTTTCTTGCTCGCACTAAAAACCCCGCCGGACTGATCCGAGCGGGGTTCTGTGCTTTTAAGGCTTGGATGATTTTCAACGAAACTATCAATTGCCAGTGGCTTTTTTCTGCTCCAACAGCTTTTTGCGCTGCTCTTCGGCGCGCTTGCGCAATTCGCTTTGCAACTGCTCCTGTTGGCTGGCCGCTTTTGCCGGATCAAGGGATGGACCATCATAAGCTGCGGTAAAGCCTGTCAGGGTCATATCGAAACGCACAGGCTGGGCTTGCTGATTCAGCGTGGTCAAAGACAGTTTGGAGCCTTTTTTCATCTGCGCAATATAATTGGCATCGACCACGATTTCTGCATAACAAGCATTGGGGAAACAAATGCCATAAGCGCCCTTGCTTTGCTTGCCCTTGTCGATTTGCACAGAAAGGCCAGGCTGAAGCAACATGCCCGGTGTGATGGCAATCACAACACTTTTGCGTTTTTTGCCTTCAATTTCGCGCACGGCAACAGAGGCCAGAAACTGTCCGGTTTCAGCGCGCAATTCTTGCGCGATCATGCAAAGATTTTTCTTTGTTTTGGGATCTTGAGAGCAGATTTTGACCCAGTTTTTAGAGGCCTGCTCCAGAACGTCGGTTTCGGCAGCGCTTTGCGCCTGTGCAGTTACTGCGAACAGAACTGATGCCAATGCACCCAAAGCAAAGGGCCCGAGCAATTTTGAGGCCTTGTCAATCATGAGCATGAATTGAAATCCCATTTATGTTTCAATGTTTCAGGAACAGGACATGCGAGCGGTGCGCTGCTTGTTCCATTTTGTCTTTTTCGAGCCCACCATCAAGGATGATTTGGGCAGAATAGTGGCTCTGTTGCGTTTGTTCTACAAGCTGTGTCAGAAAAATTCCAGTCTGTAGAACACAGATGGACACAGAGGGGTGGATATTCCAATCTATGCTATCGTTACGGCCTCGATTCGATAGCTTGCAATCAAAGCCCCAAAGAGGAAACTGCCCATGTCAAGCGATACGCGCCTGTTCCGTTCCTTCGTCTTTGCACATGCGCGAAAGAGGCAAGAAAAGAAGAAAGAGGCCCTGCTCTTCTCGCATCCGCTTGCTTGTATGATAGGTGTTTGCTGCGTTTTTCTCAGCGTGACAAGCTGGGCATTGAGTGTTCAGGCAGAGCCTAGTCATGGCATTTCTATGCATGGCAGTCCAAAATATAAAAAAGATTTCAGTCATTTATCTTATGCCAATCCAAAAGCTCCAAAAGGCGGGAAGATTGCCTATGCCGGGCAAGGTAGTTTTGACAGTCTCAATCCCTTCTTGCTCAAAGGGGTTGCGCCGCGTGGGTTATGGGATGTGGAATATGGCCACAATGTCTATGAGCCTTTGATGATCCGGGCTGCAGACGAGGCCTTCTCCCTTTATGGATTGCTGGTTGAATGGGCGGATATGCCAGAGGATCGCAGCTCCATCACCTTCAAACTGCGTTCTGAGGCGCGCTTTAGTGATGGTCACGCTCTTGATGTGGATGATGTGATTTTCACCGTTAATCTGCTGAAAGAGTATGGGCGACCGGCTTTTCAAAGCCGGATCAAGCGAATCAAAGACATGGTGCGCCTGTCGGATGATCAAATCCGTTTTGTCTTTCATGATGGCAAAGACAGAGAATTGCCTTTATTGATCGCGGCTTTGCCGGTGCTTCCCGCACATGCCATTGATCCGGCAAAATTTGCCAAATCCGGTTTGAATCACTTTATAGGGTCTGGTCCCTATCTGATTGATAAAATGGAGCCGGGAACCCGGCTGGTTTTGAAACGCAATCCCGATTATTGGGGCAAGGATTTGCCGGTAAAGCGGGGGATGGATAATTTCGATCAGATCAGTATTGAATATTTTCGCGATAACACAGCCATGTTTGAAGCCTTTAAGAAAGGGGCTTTTGACATGTTGCCTGAATCAGATCCTGCACGTTGGGCCAATCAATATGATTTCCCCGCAGCGATCGCTGGCAAAGTCTTGCAAAAGACGTTTCAATCCCGTCTACCCAAGGGTATGTCAGGCTTTGCTTTTAACACACGCCGGGCAGTTTTTGCTGATCGGCGGGTGCGGCGTGCTCTGGCCAGCCTGTTTGACTTTCACTGGGTCAATAAAAATCTCTATCACGGGCTTTTCAGACGGACCGGCAGCTATTTTCAAAATTCTGACTTGTCTGCTTTAACTCTCAAAGCAAGCGATATGGAATTGGCCCTTCTGTCGCCTTTTAAAGACAGCTTTGATAAGGCCATTTTGAACGGAACTTACCGGCCTGTTTCTGCCAAAGACGGGCGAGATATGCGCAAGGTTATGGGAGCGGCTCTCAAAGCTTTGCGCGATGCCGGTTACAGTCTGGTTGATGGTGTGATGAAATCAAGCCATACGGGACGTCCCCTCACCTTTGAATTTCTGGCAACCACCAAAGAGCAGGAGCGGCTGGCTCTTGCCTATAGCCGGATTTTGGAGCGACTGGGCATTGTGATGCGCATTCGTACCATTGACAGCGCGCAATATTGGGAGCGGCGCAAAACCATGGATTTTGATATGATCAAAATGTCATGGTCGGCCTCTTTGTCGCCAGGCAATGAGCAATTTTCCCGCTGGCATTCTTCCCAGCGAGACAAGGATGGCTGGTTCAATCAGGCCGGCGCACAAGATCCAGCAATTGATGCAATGATTGACGCGCTGCTGGCGGCCAAATCCTCAAAGGACTTTACCGCAGCCGTGCGGGCTTTTGATCGGGCCTTGATCAACGGCTATTATGTTGTGCCGCTTTTTCATAAAGCGGAGAGCTGGTTGGGCATCTGGTCGCATATTGGCATTCCTGATGGTCAGCCCTTGGGGGGCTATCTTTCCTCCAGCTGGTGGGACCTGCGCGCTCGATGATTTTTTGGCCAAAGAATCAGTTTTTCCAAGCCTTTCCTGCCCATCTCAAGGCTTGGCTCGTGTTTGTGCAAGGGAATCAGATAGACTATGGTTAACGAAATGAGTCGGCGACCTGAGATGCAAGAGGTGGGTTGATGCTGTTGTCTAGTCAGGAAGAACGGGAAACTTACCGAGCAAGCGGTGTTTGGCAAGAGGCGCGCCTTGATCAGATTTTGCTCCGCCATGCACAAGAAAGACCTGACAGTCTGGCCTATATTGATGACCCAGAGCTGTCTATTGTGAATGGTCGCCCCCCGCAATGCCTAACCTATTCACAGACATCGGCAAAACTCTTGGGGCTTTGTGATTTTCTATCCGGTATGGGTTTGAAGCGCGATACCGTTGTCGCCATGATGCTACCGCCTTGTGTCGATGCCGCTTTGTTTATGCTGGCCGCCAGCCGTCTTGGCCTTATTGTTGCGCCCCTGCCCCTTACCCTTGGCGAGAATGACTTGCTGGAACGGCTGGAGGATGTCGGGGCAAAGGCTGTGATTTGCACCAGTCATTATGAAGGAGACAAGGTCGCGGAGCGCATTCGCAATGTTGCAGCCACCATGTTTTCCATCCGATTTGTCTTTTGTCTGGGCGACGATGGTCCTGACGGGCTGGTTGATCTTGGTCCGGTCATGGATGAATTGGACGAATCTGAGGCGCTGTCCGCTGACGAGATTACAGATCTTCTTGCCTCTGACGCGCAATCCGAGGCTGCCGATCATTTGCATTCTATCCTTTGGAGCACGGTCAGCAATCACCCCTCCATGCCGATTGGGCGCAGTCATAATCAGCTTTTGGCAGCGGCACAGCATCATATTTCACAAACTGGTCTCAGTGCTGATGAATGCGTCTTTATGTGCCATCACTGGTCCGGCCTATCTGGCCTTGGCGGATGTTTTGCGGCGGCTCTGTTGCAAGGGGCGCGGTTGCAGTTTCATCATTTCCAGACCTATCACCAATTGGCCGCATCCATGGCCGAATATGGTGCACAACATCTGATGGTGCCTGCCCATGGCTGGGATCTGCTGCATGATTGTTTATCCGATCAGGTGCGCGAACAAATGTTGAGCATCTCTTTGATTTGGGTGCGCTATCATTCTGGAACCGGCGTTTTTCGTGACAATGAAACAGCCGCACGGCTGATTGATGTCACCAATTTCAATGAATTAGCGCTGCATTGCCAAATTCGCCGGGAGCCGGGCAAAGTCAGTCCAATTCTTTTGGGCGAAATCGGCCCCCTTCAGGACGACGGCAGCAAACTTGTCTGGCTGGAGAGCGATTTATTTGGTCTTGAGGAAGCAAAGGCCCAATTTGATGCCTCTTTGGTGGGCGGGGAATTGTGTATTTCCGGCCCGATGGTGCCAAGTCAGGCTTTTCCCTCTGCCGGCACCCATGACGGGCGCCCACTTCCGGGCAATCGCAAAGGCTTCATTCACACTGATATTGGCTGTCGCGTGGTTGAACAGAGTGATGATGACAAAACCTATTTTATGCCATTGGGAGATTTAAGTGACATTTTGCCTTTGGGGGCCTTGTCGGTTGAAGCCAGTGAGCTGGATGCGCTTTATGTCTCTTGCGAAGGGATTGAAGATGCTGCTGCTTTTATGCGTCCCGGCAATCATGGCGGTTCTGATCTGATGGTCGCGGTTGTTGCGATCCGTGATTATAACCTGTCGGATCTTTTGGAAGCGCTGGAGGCCAAAGCCATCTCTCGGCATAAATGGCCTTTAGGACTTGTTCATGTTGCAGCCATTCCACGCCATAAAGATGGCAAAGTGAAACGGACTGCGCTTCAAAATCAGCATGATGATAAAAAAGTCGCCTGAGCGCGCTTTTCTTAAGGGCGGCCTGCTTCTTCGCTGCCCTTGATGTTTTACAGCCTTCGAAAGAGATGAATTGAATGGGTAAACAAGCGCTCATATTGACGCAACGGGATTATGATTTTGATATTCCCGATTGGGCGGGGCTGTTGATTCAAAAAGATTTTGAAGTCTGGTCGCACAATATTTTGAGAGAGGAAATCCCTGATCCCGTGCATTTGCAGGCCGATATTGTGCTTGTGGATTTGCTCAATGTGGAGCCTGATGAGGTGGATCAGTTGATTGAGCAGTCTGTGGCTTTGCGCTCTCGCTTTGGACTGGATCATGCAAGGGTGCCGATGGTGGCAATTGCCAAGGCAAAAGTGGCCTTGCGTGAAGAACAATTGCTGTATTTTAGCGATATTTTACAACCTCCTCTGACCAGTGATTTGATTAGCAATCGGTTGATTTCGCTCATGCGTCTGGCAACCATGCGACGCGAAGCGGAAAGACGGGCGCTGACTTTCAAGCGCTTTGGGGTTGGCTTGCCAGTTGTGCCGCCTCCCGCTGATCTGGCAGAGCAGAAACTGCTGTTTCTGGGGGCTGGCATGGCCTTTTTGCCTGTACAAAGCGCCTTGCCCGGCAGCATTGATAGCCTTGCCGCCTTAACGCCGCAAATGGCGGAAGATATGCTGGAAGCGCAGAATTTTGATGCGCTGATTATCGAACTTAGTGATTATAATGCCCATTTGATTGCTTTCATTGAGGCTTTGCGGCGCAATCCCAGCTATTTCTCATTGCCCATCATTTTGGTTTGTCATAAAAAAGCGACCGAAGATGGTTTGGCTGCTTTGGCGGCAGGGGCCAATGACATTGTGTCCTTTCCCTTTTCTGAACGATTTTTCGAAAACAGAATTGAAATTCTGGTGCGCGAAGAGCGCTATCGACAACAATTGCGCAAAATTTTCTCAGAAGCGCGCCTTTTGATGCCGACCGATGAGGTGACCCGGCTTTATTCCGAGACATTTTTAAAAGCCCATCTAGAGGCAATGATGGAAGATGGCAGCAGCGCATCCATGAGTTTTGCCGGCATTGATATCAGTTTTCGGATTATGGGCGAGGATCAGACACAATCTATCCATCAGGACAGTTTGTTATCGCGCGTTGGCCGGTTGATTTTCTCGCTGATGCGAGCAGAAGATCTGCTCGCACGCTTGGATAATGGGCGTTTTGTTGCGCTTTTTCCTGATACGGATCTTTTTGAAACCCGAGCGGCTTTGCGCCGGGTTCGGGCTATTGTTCAGCTCTCGCCTTTCATTGAGCATAGCTCGCAAAAAAGCGTAGAAGTTTCGCTGGATTTCTCGCTGCATTATTGCGATGGCAAGGGTGGGCAGATGGATGTCGAGACAATCTTAAAAGATTTATTTGAAAATCCTGTTACTCGATTTTAATACCAACGGCATAATACCAACGGCATGAAAGATTAACCCATATGACCGGATACTAAAGCATTTTGAATAAACACGTCGTTATTCAAAATGCTTTAATCTTTGTTTCGAAGCGTATTTTTGTCCGAAAACCGCACACACTTTTCGAAAAATATGCTCTATCTTTGTGATCCGGGCTTTTTGTTACATCTGGGCCAATTTTGCCAATTGCGTCATAATGATGGCGGTGCCTTTGAGCCGGTCCATCGGACGGTCCCAATTGCGGATTAGAACGATTTTCTGGTCCGGGCGGATTTTTGCCAACACGCCTTGTTCAGTTAGATAATTGACCAAAGCCGCAGGATTTGGAAATTCGTTGTTGCGGAAGGCAATCACAGCGCCTTTGGGGCCTGCATCAATTTTCTCGACATTGGCCTTGCGGCACAGGCCCTTGATGAAGACGATTTTCAAAAGATGTTTGACTTCATCGGGTTGCGGTCCGAAGCGGTCGATCAATTCCGCGCCAAATTCATCAATCTCATCAGCCTCGACCAGATCGGCCAAACGGCGATAGAGACTTAAGCGCAATTGCAAATCTGCCACATAGCTGTCGGGGATCAGAACTGGGGTTCCGATTGAGATTTGTGGAGACCATTTGTCATCCATAACCGACATGTCACCGGATTTCAGCGAGGCGACTGCTTCTTCCAGCATTTGCTGGTAAAGCTCATAGCCCACTTCCTTGACATGGCCGGATTGCTCCTCACCCAACAGATTGCCCGCACCGCGAATATCCAGATCATGACTGGCCAATTGGAAACCTGCGCCCAATGTATCGAGACTTTGCAACACTTTCAGGCGGCGCTCTGCCGTTGGGGTCAGTACCTTTTTGGCAGGCACAGTGAATAGAGCATAAGCGCGGGTCTTGGAGCGCCCTACCCGTCCGCGCAGCTGATAGAGTTGTGAGAGACCGAACATATCGGCGCGATGAACGATCAGGGTGTTGGCGGTTGGCACATCAATGCCGGATTCAACAATGGTGGTGGAGAGTAGCACATCATATTGCCCGTCATAAAAAGCGGTCATGATGTCATCGAGCTGACCGGCGGGCATTTGGCCATGGGCAACAGCCACTTTTACCTCTGGCACCTGTTCGCTTAGGAAATCATGGATCTGGGCGATATCGGACACACGCGGGCAAACATAGAAGCTTTGTCCGCCACGATAACGCTCGCGCAACAAAGCCTCACGGATGGTCAGCGCATCAAAGGGCGAGATGAAGGTGCGCACCGCCAAGCGGTCCACAGGTGGTGTTGCGATCAGGGACAATTCGCGCACACCGGTTAGCGCCAATTGCAAGGTGCGCGGAATGGGCGTAGCCGAAAGTGTCAAGACATGCACATCGGCCCGCAATTCTTTCAAACGTTCCTTATGCTTGACGCCAAAATGCTGTTCTTCATCGATGATCAGCAAGCCAAGATCCCGGAAATCAACCGTTTTTCCCAGCAAGGCATGGGTGCCAACGACGATATCAACAGTCCCCTCTTTCAAAGATTTTTTGGTCTGGTTCAGCTCTTTTGCCGAGACCAGACGGGAGGCCTGAGCAATATTGAGCGGGAAACCGGCAAAGCGCTCAGTAAAGGTTTTGTAATGTTGGCGCGCCAGCAAGGTGGTGGGTACGACAAGTGCGACTTGTCGGCCATTCATTGCCGCAATGAAGGCAGCGCGCAGGGCCACTTCGGTTTTTCCAAAACCCACGTCACCGCAGATCAAGCGGTCCATCGGGCGGCCAGATCCCATATCATCAAAGACCTGTTCGATGGCGTTGAATTGATCATCCGTTTCATCATAGGGGAAGCGGGCAGAAAATTCGTCATAGAGACCTTCGGGCGGCACAATGCGCTCGGCTGTTCGCAATTCACGCTCGGCGGCAACCTTGATCAGCTGATCCGCCATCATGCGGATCCGCTCTTTCATTTTGGATTTGCGCGCCTGCCAGGCCACCCCACCCAGCTTGTCGAGCAAGGCTTCTGTATCCGCATTGCCATAGCGCGAAAGCAGCTCAATATTCTCAACCGGCAAGAAGAGCTTGTCCCCGCCATGATAGTGAATTTCGAGGCAATCGTGGGGTGCGCCTGCGGCATCAACCGTTTTCAAGCCCTCAAAGCGACCAATGCCATGCTCAATATGGACCACAATATCGCCTTGCGACAGGCTGGTGGCTTCGGTCAGGAAATCGGAGTTTTTCTTGCGGCGGCGCTTGTTGCGAATCAGGCGGTCTCCAAGGATATCCTGTTCACCTATGACTGCGTCTTTTTGCGTTTCAAAGCCGCTTTCCAGCTCCAGAACAGTCAGGCCAACCTGTTTTTGGGTGATGATTTTGCGGGCCTGCCATGTTTCATAGGGCACCAGACCGCTTAATCCGTGATCGGTCAGCACCTGATGCATCCGCTCGGCAGAGCCTTTTGACCAGCAGGCAATGGTAACTCGCTTTTTCTGTTCTTTGAGCTGCGCAATATGGGTGATGAGAGCATCGAAGATATTGATGGTGCCAGAGCTGCGCTCGGCAGCGAAATTGCGTCCCTGTTTGCCGCCACAATCGATAATTTCGCCCAGATTGTTGTCAGGTCTGTCAAAGGGCGAGAGGCGCACACGGCGCAAGGTCGCCAATTGGCCTTTCCATTCTTGCTCATTCAGATAGAGGAGGTCTGGCTCAATCGGTTTATAGGGCACGCCCTGTTCCAGATCACTTTCAAAAGCCTCTTTGCGGCTTTCATAGTGATCGCGGATCAGATCCATGCGCTCCTTGATGGCTTCATCGGCCAAATGGTCCAGAACGATTGGTGCTTCACCAGTAAAGTCGGCAATGGTTTCCAGATCATCGTTAAACAATGGCAGCCAATGTTCCAGCCCCTGATAGCGCCGCTTCTCAGAAATCGCCTGATAGAGCATATCCTCGCGATTGGCTGCGCCAAAGGAGGCAATATATTTGCTTCTGAAGGACGAAATGGCATTTTCTGTCAGCACAACCTCGCTGGCGGAGACCAGTTCGATGGATTTTTTCTGGCCGACCGATCTTTGGCTTTCGGTCTCAAAGGATCGGATACTTTCCAATGTATCGCCAAAGAAATCCAGCCGCAAAGGCTCGTCTTGTCCCGGAGCAAACAGATCGACAATGCCGCCGCGTACCGCATATTCGCCTTGCTCGCGCACCGTTGGGGTGCGCAAAAAGCCGTTTGTCTCCAGCCAGATGACCAAGGCATCCATATCCACCACTTGCCCCGGCTTTGCCGCCCAGCTTTGCCGTTTCATGCTGGCGCGGCTGGGAATGCGCTGCAAAATAGCATTAATGGTGGTCAGCACAATCACCGGCTTGTCAAATTGTTCATAAGCCAGTTGCGAGAGCGCTGTCATGCGCCGGGCAGAAATTTCGGCATTGGGCGAAACACGATCATAGGGCACGCAATCCCAAGCCGGGATGGATATTTGTTCATAATTTGGCGCGAAAAAGCGCAAGGCCTGTTCCATAGAGACCATGCGCTGATAATCGCGCGCAATATAGAGCGCTGCGACTTTGTTTTCTTTTGCTTTTTGGGTGGTCAGATCGGCAATTTCGGCCAGTGCAAAGCCCTCTAGCCCATCGGGTACATGGCTATAATGCAGCATCATATGGGTGCTAAAGGCTTGACTGAGAGACGACATGGAAAGGCCTTGGAAAGAGAATTATGTGTGCGATTGGCTCTGAAAGCTGAGCTCAGAAGGTTTCATGATAGGTTTTGATGCGCTGAAAAATGACGCAATCAAATTCTTTTGGCACTGGTACTTCATCTGTGAACCATTGGATCAGGTCTCTATCATGCTGATCCATGATCATTTCCAATTCGTCCAGTTCCTGATCACTGAGATTGTCCAATTCCCCATCGACAAAACGGCCAAACATCAAATCCATTTCCTTAATGCCGCGATGCCATGCGCGCATGAGGATTTTCTTGCGGCGAACATCCAAGCCATCGCTGCTGCGGGTTGTTCCTTGGGACATGATGGGCTCTCCATTTTCTGGTCACGCGTGAGGCCTTATCTCACTGCTCCTCTATAACGACTTGAAATGCATTTGTCAGCGTCCACACCACTAATCAACATAAAACAAATCAAGAACATTACTTGACCTGATGCGGTGAGAGCGTCATGATTTGCGCATAAGCTGTTTTCGGGAATCACTGTGTCATGCGTTCAACCCAGCTCAATCCATTTTTTGCCTCCTTAAAAGGGATCAAGGGGGTTGGTCCCAAGCTCTCGCTGGCTTTTGGGAAATTGCTGCGCGGCGATGAGGCTTTGGAAGCGCGGCGGATTGATTTGTTATTGCATATGCCCCATTCCCTGATTGACCGCAGTTTGCAGCCCGGCATAGCTCATGCACCGGATGGGATGATTGTGACAATCAAAGCGCGGATTGACAAACACATCGCGCCCCCGCGCAACAATCGACGGGTTCCCTATCGCATTTTAGCCCATGATGAGACGGGTGATGTGACGCTGGTTTTCTTTCATGCCAAAGGAGGATATCTGGAACGGCAAATACCGGTTGGCGAAGAGCGTTATATCTCTGGCAGGCTGGAGCGCTATCAGGGGGAAGCGCAAATAGCCCATCCTGATCATGTTGTCAGTGAAGACGATTTTGCCTCTATGGCTTTATTGGAGCCGGTTTATCCGCTCACTGCCGGGATATCTGGCCGCATTCTTCATCGCACCATGCTCACCGCTCTGGACGATGTGCCGCCTTTGGCTGAATGGCAAGACGGACCGTGGCTTTCGCAAAATGGCTGGCCGTCTTTTCAAGAGGCCTTGCAGCGGGTGCATAGCCCGTTAGAGAGCGCCGATATTGAGCCTGTTTCCCCTTATCGGCAACGGCTTGCCTATGATGAATGTCTGGCCAGTCAATTGGCTTTGTCTCTTGTGCGCAAAAGCGTGAAAAAACAGGCCGGGATTGCCCGCAAGTGGAGCGGTCAATTAAGCGAGGTGCTCACCAAGGCCCTGCCCTTTTCCCTGACCAACAGTCAGAGCAAGGCGATTGATGATATTTCAAAAGATTTGCAGCAGCCGGAGCGCATGTTGCGCCTGATACAGGGCGATGTTGGCAGCGGTAAAACCATGGTTGCTCTGTTTGCTGCGGCAAATGTGATTGAATCTGGCTCACAAGCGGCGATGATGGCCCCCACAGAATTGCTGGCACGGCAGCATTTGCAATCCATCAAACCGCTTTGCGATGCGGTGGGTATTCGTGCCGAAAGCCTGACCGGCAAAGATAGCGCGGCAAGCCGCCGTGATAAATTAAAGGCCCTTAAAGATGGCGACATTGATTTTTTGATTGGCACCCATGCTCTTTTTCAGGACAAGGTGGAATTTGCTGATCTGGGACTTGCTATTGTTGATGAGCAACATCGGTTTGGGGTTCATCAGCGCCTAACCCTATCTGCGAAAGGCAAAGCTACGGATTTGCTGGTGATGACCGCTACCCCCATTCCGCGCACTCTGGTTCTGACCTATTTCGGGGATATGGATGTTTCGCTTTTGAGCGAAAAACCGGCGGGCCGCAAACCGATTGCCACACGCACCATGTCACTGGACCGGCTGGATGAGCTGGTGCATGGATTGCACCGGGCTTTGCAAAGCGGTGCCAAAGTTTATTGGGTCTGTCCACTGGTGGAAGAATCGGAGGTGCTTGATGTCACCTCAGCCGAGGATCGCTTTGCCAGTTTGAGAGAGGCCTTTGGCTCTCGGGTGGCATTGGTGCATGGGCGCATGACAGCGGATGAGAAGTCCGCCGCCATGCATCATTTCAAGGATGGTGAGGCCGATATTCTGGTTGCCACAACTGTGATTGAGGTTGGTGTCGATGTGCCCGATGCCACCATCATTGTGATTGAACATGCCGAACGCTTTGGCCTTGCCCAACTTCATCAGCTGCGCGGGCGTGTGGGCCGCGGGGATAAAGCCTCTTCCTGTATTTTGCTGTTCAAAGGGCCCTTGGGGGAAGTCTCCAAGGCGCGTTTGGCGATTATGCGCGAAACAGAAGATGGATTTCGTATTGCAGAGGAAGATTTGCGGCTTCGCGGAGAAGGCGATTTGTTGGGCACCAAACAGTCCGGCACACCGGGTTTTCGGTTGGCACAGATGGAAATTCATCAGCAATTGATGGAAGCGGCTCGTGATGATGCACGATTGATCATTGAAAATGATCCGGATTTGAAAAGCGATCGCGGGCAAGCCTTACGCAAGTTGCTCTATCTCTTTGGACGAGATGAAGCCATTCGCTTGCTGAAGGCAGGATAAGACAGCCTAAAGAGGCTAGATCAAGCCTCTTCCAACATTGTCTGGGCTTTTTCCTTATCCTCATGTGCGACATTTTTCTTGACGAAATCAGGGCTGACAAGTCCGGCTGAAATCACCAATTTGGCAGCATCTTCGACCGACATGTCCAGCAGGATCACGTCTTTGCGCGGGACGATCAACAAGAAGCCCGAGGTTGGATTGGGCGTGGTGGGCAAGAAGACGCTCAAATGGCCATCTTTTGAGTCTTCTGGTGTTCTTTGCGCTATTCTGTGCTCCACCTCGCCTGTTGTATCGGTCGCAACAAAAGCAAGTGCCCAAATGCCTCTACGCGGATATTCCACCACAGCGGCTTTGGTAAAAGTCTGCCCCTTTTGGGACAGGGCTGTTTCAAAAATCTGTTTCAACGCCCGATAAAGATTGCGCACCAAAGGCATGCGCCCCAGCATCACCTCTCCAAAGGAGATGAAAGAGCGGCCAACGAAATTGGCTGTCAAGAAGCCCAGAAGCGTGATGATGATCAGCGAGAAAATCAAACCAACGCCCGGTACTGAGAATGGCAGATAATTATCCGGGTTATACATGCTCGGAATATAGGGTTTGACCCATCCATCGACCCATTGAATGAAAGACCATGAAATGAAAATGGTAATGCCAATAGGCGCTGTGATCACAAGACCCGTAAAAAAGTAATTTCGCACGCGGGCGCCGAAAGTCAGGCGAGTTCTCTCATTGACCTCGTGGCTTTTGTGCTTTTTCATGCTCGCCTCTGTTCTTGATCGGTGCTTTGATCTGTTATCAAATGTCTTGTCATTCTGTCTTTAACAGATAGTGCGTCATCATGCTGGTGAAAAGAAGGCAATATCCTCTTCTCGCCTTCTTTTTACGTCTTATAATGAAGAGACTATCGCCAAAATCCTATTTTAATGGGCTGGCCTGACCCTTTTGGCATGAGGAGATCAGCATGAAACAATTGGAACGCGGCCTGTATCTAACGCTGGGATTGGTCATGAGCGGCGTCGGGATCATTGGGGCCTTTTTGCCTGTTATGCCCTCGACCATTTTTTTCATGGCAGCGGCTTTTTGCTTTGCGCGTTCCTCGCCAAGATTAGAGGCATGGATTTTAAACCATCCTCTGTTTGGTCCCCCGGTCGTTGCATGGCGCGATCACCAGGCTATTCCCCGAAAGGCCAAATATACCGCTTTTGGTGGCATGGCTTTTGGATTTATGAGTTTTCTTTATTTTGCAAAGCCGGATTGGTATCTATTACTGCCTGTTATGGCCTTTTTTCTCTATAGCGCTTGGTATGTTGGCTCACGGCCTGAGGGACCGACAGATCAGTGAAGGACCCAAAGAGTGTAAAAAGCCCCTGCTGATAATGGGCAGAGGCTGTTTTTCAAAGATTGTTACCGGCTTTATTCAACTGTTACCGATTTTGCCAAATTGCGCGGCTGATCTACGTCTGTTCCCATGAAATCTGCCGTATGATAGGCCAGCAATTGCACCGGCAAGGCATAGACGATGGGACTGATGGCCTCTGGAACTTTGGGCATGATGATGGTCTCACACTCTTCGAGACTATTATGCTTGGCCCCTTCCTCGTCGGTGATCAGGATGATTTGACCATCGCGGGCGGCCACTTCCTGCATATTAGAGACTGTTTTTTCGTAAGATGCATCGAAAGGCGCAATCACCACCACAGGCATACTTTCATCAATCAGGGCAATGGGGCCATGTTTCAATTCCCCCGCGGCATAGGCCTCGGCATGGATATAGGAAAGCTCTTTTAGTTTCAGTGCCCCTTCCAAAGCCATTGGGAAATTCGTTCCGCGCCCTAAATAGAGGATATTGTCGACTTTCGACAAGCGCCGGGCAATTGCCATGATTGGCTCTGACTGTTTTAAAGCCTTGCGGATAAATTTTGGAATTTCACTTAAGGTCTCAACCAGGTCCTGTTCTTGCTCATCTGAAATTTTGCCTCGCTCGCGGGCAGCCAAAATGACGAGAGATAAAAGAACAGCCAATTGGCAGGTAAAGGCCTTGGTTGAAGCAACGCCAATTTCTGGCCCTGCAATCGTTGGGAAAATGGCATCGCTTTCGCGCGCGATGGTGCTTTCCTGTACGTTGACGATGGACGCAATATGTTGGCCTTGCGAACGGCAATAGCGTAAAGAAGCCAGCGTATCTGCGGTCTCGCCTGACTGGGAGATAAAGAGAGATAACCCCCCCTCTTCCATTGGGGCCTCCCGATAGCGAAATTCGGATGCGACATCAATATCGACCGGAATGCGGGCATAGCGTTCAAACCAATATTTGGCTATCAGGCCAGCAATATAGGCGGTTCCACAAGCGCAGATCGTGATGCGGCTGAGAGTTTTGAAATCAAAGGGCAGTTGAGTTTTTAAGCGGATAGATCCCGCAGCAAAATTGACATAATTGGATAAGGTATGCTGAACAACTTCGGCCTGTTCATGCATTTCCTTTTCCATGAAATGTTTATAATTGCCTTTGCTGCTGACTTGAGCTGACGCCATGGCAATGGTTTGCGGACGCTCTACTTGCTGATCCTGTTCATCAAAAATGGTGATGGAAGAGCGAGACAGAACAGCCCAGTCTCCATCTTCCAAATAGGTAATTTTGTCTGTGAAAGGCGCGAGCGCGAAGGCATCTGAGCCGAGAAACATTTCTCCCTCGCCATGGCCAACAGCCAGCGGAGAGCCACGGCGGGCGCCGATCATCAGATTCTCTTCGCCGCCAAAAATTATGGCCAGCGAAAATGCGCCTTTAAGAAGCTTCAGGATTTGAGAAACAGCTTTCATGGGGCTTGCGCCTTTGTCCATTTCCCTCTTGATCAGGTGAACAATGGTCTCTGAATCGGTTTCTGATTCAAATTGATGGCCATTTTGCGAAAGAGAGTGCCGCAATTCGCGAAAATTTTCGATAATGCCGTTATGAACAGCGGCAATATTACCAGCTTTGTGCGGGTGGGCATTGGTCTCGTTTGGAACGCCGTGGGTTGCCCAGCGGGTGTGACCAATGCCAATTGTGCCGGGTAGCGGATTGTCATTGAGCATCAATTCCAGATTACGCAATTTGCCCGCAGCTCTGCGACGGTCCAATTTTCCATCATCCAGAGTGGCAACACCGGCTGAATCATATCCACGATATTCCAGACGTTTGAGGGCATCCACCAGTAGCGGCGCGACTTCCATATTGCCCAAAATTCCAACAATTCCACACATAATCTATCTCTATTATTTCGTCCTAAAAAATTGCGTATTTTCAGACATCTAGACCGAAAACTTGACAAGAGGAAATCAATTCAGATTGCATTTTATAACAATCGGCCTCTCATCCTGCTCCTAAGACTTTGAATTCTTTTCTCTAAAGTTGGCGGCCCAATTGGCAAGGCTCATTTGTTTGGCCCTTGTCAGGGTCAGCGAGTTTGCTTTTGCCGTTTTGGTAATCACGCTTCCTGCACCCACAATTGCGCCCTCTTCGATGATTACAGGAGCGACAAGCGCAGAGTTGGAGCCGATGAAAGCGCCAGCGCCAATTTCTGTCTTGAATTTGTTAAAGCCATCATAATTGCACGTGATTGTGCCCGCGCCAATATTGGCTTTTTCGCCGACATGTGCATCGCCAATATAGCTAAGGTGATTGACCTTGGCCCCCTTGTCGACAACGGCTTTTTTTACCTCACAGAAATTGCCAATTTTGGCTTTTTCTTCGATAAAGGCACCCGGACGCAGACGTGCATAAGGACCAATCACACAATAGCTTGCCACCCTTGCTCCTTCCAGATGGGAGAAAGCTCGGATTGTGGCATTGTCAGCCACCTGCACACCCGGTCCAAAGACAACATTTTGCTCGATAAGCACATCCCGCCCAATTTGGGTGTCATGGGCAAAATAGACGGTTTGCGGGTCTGACAATGTTGCTCCCTCAGTCATGGCCTTGAGGCGAGCATGGCTTTGAAAGGTTGCTTCGACGCTAGCCAATTCCTGTCGGCTGTTCACACCTTGCACTTCGGCCTCGTCAGCTTCCAGGGCAACGACGCTCAAGCCCGCTTGATTGGCCAATTCCACCGCATCTGTCAGATAATATTCTTGCTGGGCATTTTTGTTATCGATTTTCTGTAGCAAATCCAGCATGGATTTGCCTGCAAAGGCCATGATACCAGCATTGCAGAAATTAATCTTTTTCTCGTCTTCACTGGCGTCTTTCGCCTCTCGAATGGCGACCAATTGTCCATTTTCTTCCAACAAGCGGCCATAAGGTGCGGGATTGTCTGTGCGAAAGCCAAGAACCGCAATGTCAGCGCCTTTGGCAAGGGCATCTCGCATCTGGGTAATGGTTTGTTCTTGTATCAAGGGGGTATCGCCATAGAGGACAATGACATCATCCATAGGCACGCGCAGATCGTCTTGTGCAGCCAAAACCGCGTGGGCTGTTCCCAAGCGTTCAATTTGTTGATGAGACTGAACATTTTTGTGGATGGCTTGCACCGCTTGCAGAACCTCTTCCATATCAGGGCCCACAACCAAAGACAGTTTCTGACAGCCTGATTCAAGGGCAGCTTTTGCCACATGCGAGACCATGGGCAAATGGGCAACTTGATGCAAAACCTTTGGTTTGCTGGATTTCATGCGTGTCCCCTGACCCGCTGCCAGAATAATCGCTTGGCATGTGCGCTGCGTCATTAACCGTCTCCTGATAGATGTCAGAACCATATCCCGATGTCTCATTATATAAGTTTCACTAATGAAGAATTGCTGTAGAAATAAGAAGCCCCCTTGCGAGGAGCGAAAAAAAAGACTTTGCTTAATGAAACGTGACTCACCAGATTCGCGTTTTGGAGGCAAATGAAATGGCGCGGCGCGGCAAAGCCATTTTCGATGCAAGCATGATAGCAGGATGGGCCCTTTTGGCCGGTGTCACCTTATTGCTTGTTTTGACGGTGGTTTCAGATCCTGACATACCCCCAGAGGGGGCAGCTGGAGACAGAAATGCTCTGGCTCGTCTTGATTCGCCTTCCAATCAAGCAGATAGGCTTGTCACAAGCAGCATTCGCTCCCCCAATGGCACCCTGCAAGATCCCGCTACAGCCTCTACTAATCCGTCTTTTTCACAGCGGGTTGAAGAGAACTTGCACCAAAATCAAAACAAGAGCTTCAATCCGTTTACCGAAAAAGAAAATCAACAGCAATTGCTGACAAAACTTAGCAAACAACTCAACGACCTGCAGCGAAAGGTTGAGAAATTTCAGGATAACAGTCAAAGCTTACGCGATGAGAATAGACGCTTGCGCAATCGGGTTGCTGATCTTGAGAAAATGGAAGGACGACTTCGACAAGAAATTGCCACCAATCGATCGGTTCGGGTGGTGCCCTTACCAAAACGTGGAGACAGTCCCCTGTCTTCTGAAAGTGCTCTATCTGGTGAACTGCCTATCGATCCCGAAGCGACAGGCTCCATTCGTCCTTTAGAGCTGCCGCAAAGAGCTGAACAGGCTTTTGATCCTTTTTCAGTAGAAAAGCGTGAGGGGATGACCCTGAAACGCCAACCATTGAATCTGGACACACAATCCTCGACAGCCCAGTCGCAAGATAAGACACAAGACCCCTTGCACCCCAAACCACGGCCTTTTAATGACCCTCGCAAAGTTGATACAAAGGCGCTGTCGCCTGTGAGCAAGGTGGTGCAGACACCGGCGCAAATTCGCCCAACCAGCCGCACCAGTTTTGCGCTTAATCTCGGCCAGTTCATTTCTTTGCCAGAGCTGCGCTCTGCATGGCAGGAAATCAGCGCCAGCCAGAACCAGCTTGTGGGCGATTTGCGCCCTGCGACCTCAATTGTTGAGGCAGCGCAAAACCGTATTCAGATCCAGCTTTTGCTAGGGCCGATACAAAATGCAGCAGAAGCGGCGACGCTTTGTGTGCGCTTGAAAAATAGTGGCTATGATTGCTCGGTTTCGCCCTTTCAAGGGCAAGCTCTGGTCTTTAATCGGTAAGTTTCTCTGGCTCAGGACTTTTAAACCAGGCTCTTAAAGCTGATATTCTGCTCCATCTTGCGTAATAATAGGGTTGCCCCTTCATACTGGCGCGTTTAGAAGCAATTTGCGGCGGATTTTTTCCGATTTTGAAGCTTTCTCTTTTTTCGTGAGCGTTGCCTTGTCATCCAGACTGCTTGCCTATTGGCTTTTGTTGTTCAGCCCGGTTTTCTTTTCATCCAATTTGATCATTGGAAGCCTTGCGGTCAAAAGCATTGAGCCCTTCACCTTGTCTTTGTTTCGCTGGTCCATCGCTTTTTGTCTGATCGTGCCATTTGCTTGGGCCGGAATTTGGAAACAGCGCGCTGTGCTGCGCGATCAATGGCGCCTGATTGCGTTTAATGGTTTTTTAAGCGTTGGCATTTGTGGTGCGGGAGTTTATTTTGCTTTGAAATATACCAGTGCGACCAATGGTACGCTGATTTACACTTCATCTCCTGTCATGATTTTGCTGATGGAGCGTCTATTCCGGGGGCGGCCGATTGCATGGCGAGAGGTGATTGGCATTCTTTTGGCGATTGCCGGTATTCTTTACATCATCGCAAAAGGGCATTTGACGCATTTTCTGAAGCTGAATTTCAATGCGGGCGATTTGCTCTTCGTTATGGCCGCGTTGGGCTGGGCGATTTATTCCGTTTTATCCAAAAAGCGAGTTTTGCAGCCAGTTTCGACCATTAGCATGTTTTCAGTGGTCGCTTTTACAGGTGCTTTGATTATGGTGCCTTTCGCGCTTTATGAAGCCTCCTATGCCGATTTTTGGCCCACTCGTGCGGAACAATGGTATTCCCTCTTGGGTTTGGGATTTGTGTCCAGCGTTCTTGCTTTCATTTGCTATCAATATGGCATCAAAATTCTGGGCCCGTCGACGGCTGGTATTTTTATGTATCTCCTTCCCCCTGTCGGGGTCTTGTTAGCCGTTGGCTTTTTAGAGGAAGAGTTTCTGGCGTTTCATATGGTTGGGCTGGTTTTGGTCATGTCTGGTGTGGTCCTTGCGACCCTACCCTATGAGCGTTTTATACGTTCCAAAAACTGATATTTTAAAGGGGCCATGATTGCCCCTTTTCTCACCCAATATTGTTCAGTGCTGGCAGCATTTCCTGAAGCCAGAAAGCGGCATTTTGGATTTGCCCTGTAATGAACAGGATGCCGGTCAAGACCAACATGCCCCCCATGACTTTTTCAATCATTCCCATATGCCGTTTGAATTTGTTCATGACGCCAATAGCTTGCCCTGCAAAAGCGGCGGTCAACAGGAACGGCACCCCAAGGCCCAAGCTATAAGCGGTGAGTAAAATCATGCCTTGCTGGACACTTTCTTCAATGCCTGCAACCAGCAAAATTGTGCCCAGAACTGGGCCGATGCATGGGGTCCAGCCAAAAGCGAATGCCAAGCCAATCAAATAGGCCCCGACAAGACCCGCCGGCTTTTTTTGCATATTGACGCGCGCTTCGCGATAGAGAAGATTGATGCGGAAAATCCCCAAAAAATGCAGCCCCATGAGCATGATGATGCCCCCGGCCACATAATTTAAAACGCCGGAATTGATCTTCAACCATTGCCCGATTACCGAAGCCCCCGCCCCCAGCAAGACAAAAATGGTACTAAAGCCAAGAACAAAGGCAATTGCGGAGAATAGAATCCGGTTTGCAGCTTTTCTATCATCCTGAGTGCCGGTCAATTGATCCATCGACACCCCGGCCATATAACACAAATAAGGGGGCACAAGCGGTAAAACACAAGGAGATACAAAAGATAAAAGGCCTGCAATGAAAGCGCCTGTGATTGAGACATCAATTTCCATGAATGCTATTGCACTCCTCTTCTCTTTCTCTTGCTATTGGTCACAAGACCGCCATAAACGGCCCAAAGTACATTACGGGTACACATATATAACGAGAGCGATGCACACGCCATTCACTTGCCTGTGAAATAGTGGCGCAGGCTCTAATCTGTGTGTTTCATAGTGTGAAAGGCCGTCTTTTTCCTTGATCAAGTTCAAATCTGACAAAGACGGTGATTTTGCCGCTCCGTGCCAAAGGCCAAATAGGTCATGGCTTTGTCTTTTGTTTGTTATGGGGACTTTTCAAGAAAAAGATGCGAAAAATTTTACTCATCGGTTGACTGGATCGAAAAATCATTTAAAAGGGCGCTCACCAGTTCTTGGTGAGTGCCCGTAGCTCAGCTGGTAGAGCATCCGACTTTTAATCGGACGGTCGAAGGTTCGAATCCTTCCGGGCACACCAATTTTTCCAAATAGTTAGCTAGCACTTGATTTTGCGGATTCGCTCTCGCACACTACACACACATTTTTTTGTTAGAGTGTGTGAGTGATGGAAGCGCATACGATTCTAGGCGGGAAAGTTCGGCTGTATAAGCGCCCGCGCAGCAAAGCATGGCAATGTTCCACCGACTATGAAGGCAAGGAATGGCGTGTGAGTTCACGCCAGCAAGATCTCTCTCTTGCCTCAGAATTTGCCGAAGACTGGTATCTCGAATTACGTGGAAAAATCCGCTCGGGCGAAATCAAATCTGAAAAGACGTTCGCCGACGCAGCCAAAACCTATATGGCAGAATACACGGCCATCATCGGTGAAGAGCGCAGCGAGCGATATATCCAGTGC
>JAOXSH010000050.1 GCA_025800145.1 Cohaesibacter sp. | reverse complement strand
GGCTAGGGGCCAAACAGAGGCAATCGCCCGGACAAGTGAAGATTTCCCCGATGCGCTTGGGCCGATAATCCCAACCACACTGCCTGCGTTCACACGAAAATTGACATTTTGAACGGCCATCATATGCATGCTTGCTGGGGGAGAAACGAATACATTTTCAAGAGCAAGAGATTTGCAAGGAGGGGGTAGCGACGTCCGCTCTTGCTCTTGAGGAAACATTTGCATGACCGTTTGCAAATGTTTCCATGACTGACGTGCAGCAAGCATGGCGCGCCAGTTTGCTATCACTTGTTCAATGGGAGCTAATGTTCGGGAAATCAAAATGGAAGCAGCAATAATCATACCGCCTGTTAGATCACCAATAATGACCAGATAAGCACCAAGAGCCAAAGATCCCGACTGAATCATCAATCGTACATTTTTGGAAAAACTCATCAGCATGCTCGTTGCATCACCTGCACTGCGTTGTTGGGATGCATAATGTGTATGAGCGGATAGCCAACGCGAAGCCGTTACCTCTTGCATTGCCATTGCGGCGATGACTTCTGAATTTGCGTGGGCTGATTCTCCAAATCTATTGCGTTCTGCCAAATGCCGGGACGATTCCTGCATTCTGGATCTGGTAAACAGATCTGTCATAAGGGTCAGAAAAATCAGCAATAGCACTGAGCCAATTGCCAACCACCCGATCATTGGATGCATGAGATAGCAGATGAACAGATAGATTGGCATCCATGGAAGATCAAAGAGAGCTGCTGGTCCTGGGCTGGATAGAAAGTTCCTGATCTGATCCAGCTCATGAGCGGGTTTCAGAGCGTCCCCCTCAATTCTGGTTCGAAGTGATGCGCCGATAATAACAGCAAACACACGTTGACAAAGGAACTGATCAAGAAGGCTTGCAACCCGAGCCAGAATCCGCGTTCGCAATGCATCAAAAAGGCTGGAAAAGCCATATATTGCTGCAACTAATAGCAATAGCGCAATCAATGTCGGGATGCTCTTGCTGGGGATGACGCGATCATAGATTTCCAGCATAAAAATTGGTCCGGCCAGACCAAAAAGATTGACGATACCTGAGAAAAGAGCTGCTGAAAGCAGGGACCTATATAGGACCTCATATGTATATCGGTTTTGGTAGTCATTTAATTATACCTAATAGCGACAGCGTCATAAATTATTGATCAGCGCCAATGAGATTAGGGCGTGATGCAACGGCCACAGCTTGAATAAGTGTCTGGCAACCAAGTTTTCTCTTCGCAGTATCTGCATGTTGTCTGACCGCTGAAACGGAAATGCCAAGAGATAGGGCAATGCATTTGGGCTGCTGTCCCTTTGCGAGACATTCAAGGCATTGTTTTTGTCGCCGAGTGAGGCAGGGGAGAATTACACTCATACTTTCCGCATCATTATCCATAGCGCTAGACCATTTGACAGATTTGACAACTGACAGAAAAACTCTGTATCGGACTTCGTATCTGCCAAACCTATTATGGGGATATTTTGAATTATTGAATAAAAAAGTTATAATTTAAGTTGTATGCAGACAGTTCTGTTTTGCCATCACTTTGTAAATGACTAATCTTGGCTTCAATCCTTATCGCCTTTTTCGCGATTTGCCTTTTTGATCATCTGATGGATCCGCTTGACCTGGTTGTCTGCATCTTTCTTGTACTCGTCAGAAATTTCCTCAACCGTGTTGCCATCCAGATCATGCCTATGTGTTCCATCTCGGATCGTGCGTTGATAGGAAAGCTGGCGGCAAAGACCCTGATAGAGTACAGACCTGATTTTCTTGCCCTGTTCATCATCCTGAATGCCAAAATGAGCGAACAAGTCCAGATGAATGCCAAGCTTCATGGGCAGGATCTGATCTGATAAAAAGATCTTTGGCAATTGTGAACTATCACCTGCATCAAGGCCAAGTGCCAGAGCAAGATTTTCCAGAAACCAGGCTTTGCGCCGGTCTGGCAATCGATAGAGATGCGCGCGATCCTTCTTCGCTGTCGATTTATCGACCTCAGGTTCCAATGTTTTGGATGGTCGTACAGTTCTTTGCCCAGCCGGTGGCTGAGACGGCTCTTTGGCTATCAATATGTTCGATGAAGATGGTGGCTCCTCTTTGCTATGCACTGCCTTCAGCAGAGCATCAGCAAATGCCGTCAAAGTCTGTTTCTGATCTTTGCTCATTGAAAATCTCTTTTATCAAAAGTGTGTAATTCCAGCCTTTAATCAGGATACATGGCCTTGGTCCGGGCGGACATGAGGCCAAACAGTGACCGATTGAGGTGAAGATTGCCATCTCTGAATTTCGAAACAATACCGCGAATATAACCGCCGGGCGAGCGAACCGCACCACTGTCCGCTTTTTGCAGGGTAATCGCGAGCGCCATCAGGAATCTGCGCGGCCCCAATTCCTGCAAGGCCGACTGTTTGGCATCATTGGAAATTCCGGCCATCACGCAAAGATGGTCGATTTCTGCGATAAGATCAGACCAATCCGTTAAAGCCGATCGACACCAGCGTTTGAGGGCAGGGCAAGCATGGAGAAGGGTACGCAATTCAATATCTGTTTCCCCACTCTCAGAATGGGTAACAAGGATCTTGTGTTCTGCAAAATCCGCTTCAGGCTTCTTTTTGAGAGCCAATTCGATGCCATAGGCATCGTCAGGGGTTTTTGAGTGATCGGCTTTAGCCGATCTCCATAGTTGATTACTAAATACAATTAAATTCAGATTTGTATTGAGTAGGTGCGTAGGCAAATTATCACGCAGACATGACTCTTTTCCTATGCAAATGGTGTCTTTAATCCGATTATAAACAGAGCGCAGTCCTGCCTCGATCATGCCAATTGCTTCTTTGTAGAGAGCTGCGGTTTTGTCCTTCTGTTCAGCAACCAGATTGAGGGTCTGTTGGCGAAGTTCATAGAGGAAAGACATCAATTCATCTGTCAGCTCTTCGTGGGCGATAAAACTTTGGATTTTACGCAAGGACGAGCGGTAGCAACGTTTCTGATCTAGTCGATCCTTCATTTCCTGCTTCTGCAAGGAAACAGAATTCAGCAATTCCTGATAGCGAACATGCAAAATGGCGATGTTCAGGCCAAAGCCCTTATCCCGTTTGCAATTGGCACTGTCCCGGGTGGTAATCAGCCCTTTGTCCCGCAAGCGGCGAACGGAATGCGAGATCTGGCTCTCATTGACTATACCAACCCGGGCAGCCAGGGTCTTGTTGGCGCAATAACACAGATAATCCGCACCGGCCGCCCCCAGAATGGCCCGAAGCACATCAGCATCGGACGGCGAGATAAACCTGACCTGGCGCAAACCATCTATCAAACGGTAGAGACTCGTTTTTGACAGCGGTTCAAATTCTTGTTCGGCCATTTCCTCAAAGGCTAGATGTTCAATCTTTGTTTTACGATGATGGGATTTTAGATCCTTATCTTCTGTCATTCCTATTCTCCTGCGATCAGGCAAGCCGATCCCGTTCACCGAAGAGGTGTTTGTCATTGACAGCGATGGAGGAAACATCTAGGGAATAGGTGCTAAACTATTTTTTAGATATTTCCCGTCGTCGGTCTCCGGTGGCGGGTTTCGTTTTGTCTGATCGTCTTTTCTCCTGTGATACCGATTTGCGACAAGCTTTTTGGCTCGATGGCGGAAGGATACTCATTTGCTAGACAGCTATCGGCAGACGCGCAGTGAGAGATCTCTTCGTAGAACAAGAATCCAGAAATGCGCTGCCCTGACATATGCCTCATCAACAGACGCCATAGCTAGGTTGACCACACATGTGTCACACTCCCGAGCCTTTTATTTGCCTTGGTTTTCAGCGGCTGAAACGCACCCAAATCAGCTGCCGATTCAAATATGATCGATTCGATCCACATTTATAAGTTGCAAATATAAATTTTAAAGTCTAGAGTTTAGTGACAATTTAATGAATAGGGATTCCCAAAGTTGATCAAATCAGATTCTATACTGACTTTTGGAGATCGGTATGGAAGGCGAAGTGCTACGCGATGATCAGTGGGAGCGGTTGAGAGAGTTTGTTCCCGGAGGCCGCAA
>JAOXSH010000039.1 GCA_025800145.1 Cohaesibacter sp. | reverse complement strand
GGCCTGTCTGGTTTGTGGGTCCTTATAAAGCGTTGGGAAATGCATTTCATTGAGATGTGCAAAGGCACAATCGAGATGAAAGGTGAGCGTGTATATTTGTTTGTTGGTGGACGGGGTGTGGTTGATTTCTTTCATGATCGGCGCTCCAAAATGTGAGCCAATATAGTGAGTGGATGATTATGTTCTTATTTTGTTCTAAAAAACATAGGAATGCAATTTATACAACCGCAATATATCAAAAATTAATCAGTGGTTAATTGCGAGGAAAAGAGGCACTTGGAAAGATTGAGATATTTCAATCAATGGTTTTGGTATTACCTCAATGCTTTCGAAACGGGCTCTGAAGCAAGAGCCTGTATTGCCAAATGGATTACCTATTACAATGCAGAACGCCCACATTCCAGTCATGGCATCTTGACCCCGAATGAGGTATATGACACCACATCAACCATCAAGAAAATCGCAGCCTGATGTGAAACCTCGATCCACCTTAAATCGTCTGCAAAATGGTCCAAATTGTAGGACCATCTCTATATGCGCATTTTTTTTTGCCTTGCGATAGGTGGGCAGTTGGCCCCAGACATTGGAGGTTGAGGACCTGTTAGTTTAGGTGGCTTGGGCGGAAAGAGTTTGTTCTTCATCTTGCCAGCAAGTTTTGCGGTACCTACTATAAGCATGCCGCCCATTCGCACCCAGGATTCCTCCTCGGATCTGTCCATTGCATAGGGTCGCTCTTGACATATGCATATCTTGAGGGGCCATCGATGAGGCCGAGGGGATCTGGCTGGATATAGCGGGCCAGACTAGGGTCATAATGGCGATGCCAGTTATAATTCAGACCACTTTCAATCTGAGGACCTCTATTAACCCATGTTGATTATGGCCATTCGGCTTGTTTTCTGATTCACTGACCCAGCATTGATTTGGAGGGGAAAAATGAGGGAACCAGGCTTGTTTGACGTTGATGAACGGCTCAAAAGACTGAGCGATAT
>JAOXSH010000038.1 GCA_025800145.1 Cohaesibacter sp. | reverse complement strand
TTGAATTGTCTTGACAATTCAATGCAAAAGGTTCGCATCAAAAAAGAAAATGCCCCGGCATTGTCCGATCGAGCCGACGCCTTGCCAGTAAACCATTTCAAAGCATCCTATGGGTCAATTTTTCATGCCGTTGGTATTATGTCGGTAAAATATGATGTGATTTTTACAACGAAAGCAATGGTCCACAATGTCATCCTCATAGGCAATCTGGGCCAGACCCAGACATCCGACGCACACAGGACGGCAAGCCAATCTTTCATGCCGTTGGTATAAAGCACGTCTGGCGCTGTCTCTGTCCGATCTGGGGGGCGCAAACTATGCGCAGGAGAACACCCTGCCCATTTTGGAACAAAATCTGGATGCTGCGTTGGGTCAGTTGACAGCTCGATAAAGGTCACTGTAAAGGTCACTATAAAAGTCACTATAAAAGTCACTGGGGCAAGTGCGCTCTATCCCGCTCAGAAATGCTTAAAGAACATCAAGCGCATTCTGCGTGGAGCACCAGCCTTGCCGCATCAGGCAGAAGAGCCTTTGTTCCTCGGTGATCCAGAGCCGGTCTATCTGGCTGGCTGATTTACACAGAGGGGCCGCAAGCACAATATATGCGGCCCCTCTCTTTTCCCCGTAATTAACCATTGATTAATTTTTTTCATCGAGAGGTTGCAAAAATCACAACAATATGGTCATTAGAACAAAATAAAAACATAATCACCAAGTCCATATAATGGCTCACATTTTGGAGCACCGATCATGAAAGAAATCAACCACACCCCGTCCACCAACAAACAAATATACACGCTCACCTTTCATCTCGATTGTGCCTTTGCACATCTCAATGAAATGCATTTCCCAACGCTTTATAAGGACCCACAAACCAGACAGGCC
>JAOXSH010000033.1 GCA_025800145.1 Cohaesibacter sp. | reverse complement strand
CTCATTGAATTGTCTTGACAATTCAATGCAAAAGGTTCGCATCAAAAAAGAAAATGCCCCGGTATTGTCCGATCGAGCCGACGCCTTGCCAGTAAACCATTTCAAGGCATCCTATGGGTCAATCTTTCATGCCGTTGGTATAAAGACATCAAAACCACGTTGAAATATGCACACCTCGCACCTGATGCTTTTGAAAAAGGGCTTGCAGCATTGGACAACATGGACTAACAAGCACCTCAACTCAGATGGCACATGCGGGTGTGGCGGAATTGGTAGACGCGTGGGTTTTAGGTGCCTTTGCCTTTGGCGTGGGGGTTCGAGTCCCTCCACCCGTACCATCTGATTGTTGTTGAACTTGACGTCATGCCTCCCACACCTAGATTGCATCTAGTGTACTTCTAGTTGAAATCTGGTGGGAGAATATTGTGACAAACTGTGTGACATAATTAGACACATGTGACAGTACGAATTTTCTAAATCATTGATATTATTGATTAATTTTTCCAATATCAGAATATTGTTCTGGTAACAATCTAATATTTGACCAGATAATAGGGCAAGATATAGATTTTAAAAAGTAAAATTGTATCAATTGTATTGATGAGGCAAGTGTGAACCTTTCCGAATGTCTGGCTTTCATGATGTTTGTAGCCGTCATGACCGGTACACCGGGCCCCGGCAATCTCGCCTTCATGGCCATTGGGGCGTAAATCGGCGCAAAGGCGGCATTCAAACCAATTTTGGGTGCTATCTTGTCTGGCATTGTCATGAATTGTCTGATTGCCTTTGGCCTTGGGGCACTTTTGTCCCAAGGGAGATGGCTGACATGGATCCTGAAAGGGGCTTCCATGGTCTATATGCTCTATCTGGAATGGCGTGTGCTGACCCTTGCCAAAGGGCAGGCAGGCAAGGCAAAGCCGCTCTCCTTCTGGGAGGAAACTTTGATCCATCCCTTAAGTCCCAAAACATGGGCCATGGGTGTGATCGGATATTCGGTCTATTTCAGCCCAGTGGCCCCTTTGTGGGATGAAGCATTTTTGCTAGCCGCAGGCTTTGTCATTGCTGGACTGGTATCCCATTCAAGCTGGGCGTTGGCAGGATCAGCCATTATGCAAATGTTGGGGCAGGGCCGCGCCTTTCAGAGTGTGACCGCAACAATGGCAGTTTTGATGGTTGGCTCAACTGCATGGTCTTTATGGCTGCAAGGATAGGGGTTAAACGAAAAAAGGCGAGCATAGGCCCGCCTTCATCTCGAAGTCGTAAGCTCAAAAGTCTCATCTAGAGACCTTTAAATCGGGACTAAATCACAATCACTCTGGTCCCGACCCGGACCCGTTCGTAGAGATCTTTCACATCCTGATTGCGCATACGAATACAGCCTGAGCTAACCGCCTGACCAATAGACCATGGCTCATTGGAGCCATGAATGCGATAGAGGGTAGAACCAAGATAAAGCGCGCGCGCACCCAGCGGATTGCGGGGACCGCCTTCCATAAAGGCAGGCAAGCCCGGCTGACGGGCGCGCATTTCTGCTGGCGGTCGCCATGATGGCCATTCCGCCTTGCGTGTGACTTTGTGCTTGCCAGCCCATTCAAAACCTGGACGCCCAACACCAACGCCATAGCGGCGCGCGGTGCCATCTTTCTCGATTAGATACAAATAGCGTTCATTGGTGTTGACGATGATCGTGCCAGCTTTATGTGGCCCATCATAATCAATCACGGTTGGCAGAAAGCGTGGATCCATTTGTGGCACACGCGGCTTTGCCTTGATCGCAGACAGTTGCTCGGTGCGACCCAAAGAGCGATTGCCAGATCGGTTGTTAAGGCGCAAAGCGCGGCGTGAAGCCCGCGGACGATGATCCTGAACATGCGGACGCACATGTCCGGGGCGCAATTGCAACACCCATGGATCAATCCGGTCAGGACTTAGAATAACAGGAGGCGGCGCGGCATAACGCACCGAATTGGCCAATGTCGGCACAGTCAGGCCACCAAGGCCAACCGACAGGGCACAGGCAAACATATAAAGGCGCTTCATCGACATACTCACTACATATTGCGTCAAAGCCAAAAGGGAGCAGGACTGATGAAGCCTTTCGGCCATCTCCACCGCAAACAACACGCGGCACAGCCCTTGCCTTGAGCGCATAATAAAGCAAAACCGCCAGCAAGTGGTTAATCACAGCTTGCCAAAGCCGATGATTGGAAACAGCGTAAAAGAAGGGTAAAACAGCCCCTTCTATACGTTAATGACTAAAAGGAAAATTTTGATATCATGGATGGCGCGCAACAATCGCTTTCGCATCGCGCAAAAGATCCATGGCCATGGGCTGAACCTGCCGCCATGTCATGCCCGGCTTGACACGTTTATGATACAGCATATTGAGGATCAAACGATCAAAGCGGGTGAAATAGTCAAAAGTCGAGCGATCATTAAAAACCGAATAGAGTAAATTATCATCATCATTCACCGGCCCCAGGCCTTGCAAAATTTCCTCGACCATACAGCGACGAAATAGGGCTTTGCCCTGATTGGCCACCAGCACGGCATCACTGCCCAAAATGCCAGAGCGGCGCGATAGAACACGCACAATACATTGTCCAGGCACTTTGATCGCATTATTGCGGAAAATCTCCGTCCGCACCGTATGCGCATAATCCGTGTCATCAACAATGAAAATGCGAAAATTGGCATCTTTGCGCCGTTTGACCAAATTGAGCTGCAAGGACGGGATGTAAAGGGGCAGGGATCTGACAAATCGGCGAACCTGCGCTTTGCGATTCACCCGAGAGCGATTATCAATCCAGACTTTGATGGGGGTGACATATTTTTTGACCCGGTTGGTCTGGCTGCCCCAGCTTAATGCGCGAATTTCAGAGCCAAAAACGGTGCGGTAAAATCCTTCAGTCACAAGAGAATCGGGATAATGAGCAGGGGCGCCAGAGGCAAAATTGGCCGAAAAAAGCAGGCAAAAACCAAACAAGCCATGCAAATAAAAATGCTGCTTGGCAAGCCTGCCAGCAGAAAGAGAAAAACAAAAGACAAGGAGGGGAAGGAAGCGCACGAAATCTAACTCTTTGAAACAGGCAGCAAAGCAGGATACAAACGCGCCCATACTCTTACGATGGCATGATGGTTGAAATCAAGCTCCAAAGCCCCGTTCATATCATATGCCACAATTGCCCATTTATGGCATGTTGGTCAATCAGTTATGATGACAAATATTATGGCAGAAGGCGGGAGTGATCAGAACTCAATCTCGCGCAACAACTTTGCCTCACGAATATGGCATTTGTCAGGCACATTATTCATGTGAGCTATGAATAACAACTGTCCCCAGCTGCAAAAGCTTTCTCGCAAAGACCGCATTTTACCTTTTAAGACAACTCATTTTTAACCAAGCCAAATTATAGTCAGCTCAAGTGATCTTGCGAAAAGCAGGCAAAATCCTCTGCAAATGAAGCTTTGCGACCAAGGAGAATGATGGGATGGCGAGGGCGAACAGACCTTTTCGAATCGAACAGATTTTGGGTGATACCAGTCCGAATCAACCCATATCTGCGCCATCGGCGGGCGGTGCGGCCATGACGTCTCATCAGCATGGCGAGATCATGTCAGAGCTTGCCAGCTTGCGGCGTTTGATTGAACCTGCACAGGAATTGAACACATCTTTGGTCGAGACATATCGTACCGAAATGAGCGAAGCCCTCAAGCTCAAGGCCGAGATGGACGAAATTTACTCAGCCATTGCCGAAACAAAGCGCGAAATTGCAACCTTGCATGTCAATGGTTTGCATAGTGCCGAGATGAACCGCGTAACCGATGAGCTGGATGCGATCATTCACGGCACCGAGCAGGCAACGGAACAGATTTTGGCCGCTGCCGAGGTGATTGATGAAAATGCCGGCAAATTGTCCAAGACCCTGACAGGGGAAGAGGATGATTGGACCCATGAAATTTCCGAAAGTGTTGTCTCTGTCTTTGAGGCCTGTAACTTTCAGGATTTGACCGGTCAGCGCATCACCAAAGTGGTCAATGTTTTGCGGTTCATTGAAGAGCGCATTGTCTCAATGATGGAAATCTGGGGCGGCATCGATCATTTTCAGGAAATCGAAGTGGACAATCCGCTGGAAAAAACAGGCGACGATGCCTTGCTCAATGGTCCGGCCCTACAAGATGAAGAAGGGGTGGCCAGTCAGGACGATATCGACGCTCTGTTCGATTAAGCGAGCAAATCATTGGATCAGAAACGGTAAAGCAGGCTCTTGGGTCTGCTTTTTTTATGGACTGGCTTGATCATCACTCCGTTCCGTCCTACTCAGATGCTTCAATGGCAAAAATACAACCCACCCCCCCTTATATCAATAAGACACAAGGGGAATGAGGAGAGACTTCCATGCGCCCTAGCGAGTATTTGCGCTCCCTTGCGGATGAAGATTGGCAAGCAGCCACACATCATGTTTTTTGCAAGGAATTGGCAGACGGAAGCCTGCCACTTGATAAAATGCGCTATTATCTGGTGCAGGATTATAAATTTGTCGACGGTTTTGTGCGGTTATTGGCTTCGATGATTGCCCATGCCCCAACATTGGCCGATAGCGTGCCCGCAGCGCAATTTCTGGCAGTGATTACCGGCCCTGAAAATACCTATTTTCTGCGCTCTTTTGATGCCTTGCAGATCAGCGAAGACGCCCAGAATGCTCCCGCCTCTCCTGTGACAACAGCCTTTCAGGATGTCATGGCAAAGGCCGCAAAATCCGGTTCTTATTTGCAAATGCTGGCTGTTCTCAATGTTGCCGAATGGTCCTATCTGACATGGGCAACACCCTTCAATCCCCCCGACAAGAATTTGCCTTTCTGGTTCGCGGAATGGATCACCTTACATGCCGGTGAGGGCTTTGAGGGGGTTGTGTCTTATTTGCGCGAGCAATTGGACCAAGCTTGGGATAAGGCAGATGAGGAAGACAAGGAAGCGGCCAAACAGCTCTTCATCGAAGCGGTCTCCTTAGAGCGCCAATTTTTCGATCTGGCTTATCAGGCACAATGATCAAAATAATACCAACGGCGCAGAGCAGCCGGGCTTGCTTTGCTTGACAAAGACAATTATCATAAATAGAACAAATAATGAACAATTAAATGATATTGCGCGTTTAAATCATATGGACGGGAGAGGCAGATGTCAGACGGCTTGATGCTTGGCGAAGATGGAAAGATGCGTTGCTGGTGGCATGGCGGCAAAGAGGATTATATGGCCTATCACGATCAGGAATGGGGCCAGCCGGTTGGCGATGACCGCACACTTTTCGAAAAAATCTGCCTTGAAGGTTTTCAGTCCGGTCTGTCATGGTACACAATCCTCAAAAAGCGCGACAATTTCCGCGCAGCCTTTGCCAATTTCGAAATTGATCAGGTTGCCGCTTTTACCCATGATGATGTCGAGCGATGTTTGCAGGATGAGGGCATTGTCCGCCATCGCAAAAAGATCGAAAGCACCATCAACAACGCCAAGCGTGCACAAGAGCTGATCACCGAAAAAGGCTCTCTAGCCGCCTATTTTTGGCAGCAGGAGCCTCAACCCCATGAGCGCCCGCAAATATTGGATTATGCAACCGCTAGAACTTTGGGAAAGACCGAGAGTTCGACAAGACTGTCAAAAGATCTGAAAAAACGTGGATGGTCTTTTGTTGGCCCCACCACCGTCTATGCTTTCATGCAGGCAATGGGATTGGTCAATGATCATGTGGAGGGCTGTTATTGCCGCGAAAAAATAGAAGCGGCAAGAGCGGCCTTTCAGCGCCCCGGATAGACAATCCAAAAGCATCAAAATCGCTCTGATTTTACACGATTGTCCCGTTTATGTGGCATTTCAGTGACTTTTCAGCGCCATTCTTGGCTCTGGCAGCGCTCCTCTCTTGCAGATCATCCCGCTTCGGGCTAGGACGTAAACTCACAAATACACCAGATTTGTGAGTTTACGTCCTATACAATTCAAAAGTCTCCCAAAAGAGCACGCTCTGTTCATCTGATCGAAAGTGACCTGACCGAAATGGCAAAGAAAAACAAGCCTCAAAAGCTCAAGGCCCGCCTGCCTCGCGGATTTGTTGACCGGCTTCCAAGCGACATTCGCGCCGCAGAAGACATGATCGCCAAAATCAAGGCAGTTTATGAGCATTATGGCTTCGATCCGATTGAGACACCGGCTTTTGAATATACCGATTGTCTGGGCAAATTCTTGCCAGATACCGACCGGCCCAATGCGGGTGTTTTCTCGGTGCAGGATGACGACGAGCAATGGATGAGCTTGCGCTATGATCTGACCGCACCTTTGGCCCGCCATGTCGCCGAGCATATCAACGAAATCCAGCTGCCATTCCGCTCCTATCGCGCCGGATATGTGTTTCGTAACGAAAAGCCCGGCCCGGGTCGTTTTCGCCAATTCATGCAATTTGATGCCGATAGCGTTGGTGCGCCGGGTGTTCAGACCGATGCAGAAATGTGCATGATGATGGCCGACACCATGGAAGCCTTGGGCATTGAGCGCGGCGATTATGTCATCCGCGTCAACAATCGCAAGGTGCTGGATGGCGTCATGGAGACCATCGGGTTGGGCGCAGAAGAGCATGCTAAGACCCGTCTGACAGTGCTGCGCGCTATTGATAAGCTTGATAAATTCGGCCCTGAAGGCGTCAAGCTGCTGCTATGTGAAGGCCGCAAGGATGAATCTGGCGACTTCACCAAAGGCGCAGGCCTTAGCAATGAACATGCCGATTGGGTGCTGGGCTATATGGCAGGCACTCAAGACATGGACAATGAAGGCCAGCGGGAACTGGAGGTCATGCGCTCCATTTTTGAAACATGTGGCTATGGGGAAGATCAAATCAAAATCGATCCCTCTGTCGTTCGGGGGCTGGAATATTATACCGGCCCTGTTTATGAGGCCGAGCTGACCTTTGACGTGACCAACGAAAAAGGCGAAGTGGTGCAATTTGGCTCTGTTGGTGGCGGTGGCCGTTATGACGGTCTGGTCAAGCGCTTTGTGGGGCGCGATGTGCCGGCAACCGGCTTTTCCATCGGCGTCTCTCGCCTGATGTCTGCGTTGAAAAATCTTGGCAAATTGGGCGAGGATCCAATCCTTGCCCCTGTTCTGGTCACCGTTATGGACGGGGATGTGACATCCCTTGGCCATTACCAGAAAATGGTCATGGACCTGCGTAATGCTGGCATTCGCGCAGAAATGTATCAGGGCAATTGGAAAAAGTTTGGCAATCAGTTGAAATATGCCGATAAACGCGGCTGTCCGCTGGCCATCATTCAAGGGTCGGATGAACGCGAGCAAGGCATCATCCAGATCAAGGATCTTGAAGAGGGCAAACGCCTCTCTGCCGAGATTGAGGACAACCAGACCTGGCGTGAAAGCCGTCCGGCACAGGTTGAAGTGCCTCAAGCCGATCTGGTGGCCAAAGTTGCCGAAATATTGGCCGCACAGGCCAAAGATCGCCAGAGCCAATCATAATCATTCAGGGTAACTGATCTGGAACAGGACAGAAAGGGCGCCACCGTGACCTATGTGAGCGACGATATGCGCAGCAAACTGGCCGCTTTGTTTGACAAGGCAAAAGCCACCGCAATTGAGCTGCCCATTCTCCATCACGCCGATCTGTTTGTGGATCTGATTGGCGAAAACATTCGCCGACGTCTTTATGCCGCGCCCGGTGCCAATGGCCAGACTATGGCCCTGCGCCCGGAATTTACCATTCCCGCCTGTTTGCATCATTTGCAAACGGGACAGGCCGAGAGAAAAGCAGCCTATGCCTATCTCGGTCCGGTCTTCCGCCAGCGCTCGGACGATCAACCCGGCGAATTTCATCAGGCAGGGCTTGAGCTGATCGACCCACAAGGTGGGGCCGATCTCAATGCTCGCAGTCTGGTTCTCTGTGCATCAGCTGTGAAAGATCTCTCCAATTGTCAGGTCTTGGCGAGTATTGGCGACCGCGCTCTTTTTTCTGCCCTTTTGGAAGCCCTGAACGCCCCCAAAGTCTGGCAGCGCCGTCTGGAAGGGGCCTTTGGCGACCGGGCTGTGCTGAACCGGATGCTGGAGCGCTTGGCCACCGGTGGCTCTCATGATCATGGGGCCTCAGTCGGATTGGCGCGTATTTTAGAAGACAAAGCCGCAGAAGACGTGTCAGCTGCGGTAGAAGAAATGCTGGAAATTGCAGGCCTGAGCGCCGTTGGCGGGCGCTCGGTCAGTGATATTGCCGAACGCTATCTAGAAAAAGCCGAACTGGCGGCCAATGCCGGTTGGGATCAGTCCAAATTGGAAATTCTGCAACAATATCTTGACTTGCAATGCACGCTTGAGGACTTGCCCGCCTGCCTTGAGGCATTTGAAACAGAGCATAATCTGACACTAGGTAAGGCAAAACAAGCGTTGTTGGACACAATGGCTCAAATTCAGCACCTGCTTGCCGAGCAACAGCCAACAAAGGCCGTGACATTCAAGGCAGATTTTGGTCGCCGTCTGGATTATTATTCCGGCTTCAATTTCGAATTACGCTTCCAAGAGGGCGGTAAAGCCGTGGCTGGTGGCGGACGCTATGATCGCCTGCTCGGTCTTCTGGCAGAAAAACAGCATTTGGACACATCCCCGCATTCCGTGCCAGCCGTTGGATTTTCCATTTGGCTGGATCGCGTGCAGGGGTAAAGAGAGAAGGAAATCTGACCATGAGCAACAGCCCATTGATCATTGCAGTGCCTTCCAAAGGCCGCTTGCAGGAAAATACCAATGCCTTCTTCGCCCGGGCTGGCCTCAAAGTCGCTCGGCCCGGCGGTGTCCGCAATTATCGTGGCCATCTCAAAGGCGTTGAGAATGTGGAAATTGCCTTTCTCTCAGCCTCTGAAATTGCCAAAGAATTGCAAGCTGGTTCTGTCCATTTGGGCGTAACCGGAGAAGATTTGGTCCGCGAGCATCTTGCCAATCCGCAAGATTATGTCGATCTGTTGCTCAAATTGGGCTTTGGCCATGCCAATGTGGTCATCGCCGCACCCAAAGCCTGGATTGATGTGCGCTCTATGGAAGATTTGAGCGATGTCGCACTGGATATGCCCGCCCGCTATGGCCATCGCTTACGGGTTGCCACCAAATATGTTAACCTGACCCGTGCTTTCTTTGCCCGCCATGGCATCGTCGATTACAAGATTGTCGAAAGTCTGGGCGCAACAGAAGGTGCGCCTGCCGCAGGCTCTGCTGATGTGATCGTCGATATCACCTCAACCGGCTCAACGCTGGAAGCCAACAATCTCAAAATCCTGGATGATGGCGTCATGCTGCGCTCTGAAGCCAATCTGGTTGCCTCGTTGACCGCCAGCTGGTCAAATGAGGCTCTGGCCGCTTTGGCAGCCATCTTGGATCGCATTCAGGCGGAAGAGGCCGCCCGCACTCGCCGTCTGGTCCGCGCGAAAATTGATCAGGCCCCAGCGGTTTTGGCCAAGCTTTTGCAAGACTTTAAAACCGGCGAAATTGTTGCACCATTTGCAGAACAGGTCGAGCAGATCGAACTGCATGTGATGGATCACGCCGTCTATGATGTGGCCAGCGCTCTGCGCAAGCACGGGGCGATTTCTGTCTCTGTCTCAATGCTGGATTATATTTTCGAAGCGCAAAATCCGCTTTTTGAGCATATCAAAGCCCGTTTGCAGCTTTGATAGGCAGGATTGCCCAAGCGGCTACTTGAGCCACGCTGCTATGGAAGGATGAAAAGAGCGCACAAACCCTGCCTTAAGAACATGGTTTGACCATAGTTTCTGATCACAAAAGCGCAAACTAGAGCATATTTTTCGAAAAGTGTGTGCGGTTTTCGGACAAAAATATGCTTAGAAACAAAGACGAGAGCATTTTGAATAACGACGTGTTTCTTCAAAATGCTCTAGCAGCCATTAAAAGCGAATTGAACAAGAGCACAAAGGGGCGTGATATGTCTCAGCAGACACAAAAGAGCGGCCCATCCCGTCGCGATGTCCTGATCCAGTCTGGAAAGATCGCCCTTGCTGCGCCCGCTTTGCTCTCTGTCAGCACCATCGCCAATGCCGCAGAATTAGAGCGCCAAATCGGGGCTTTGCTGATGATTGGTTTTGCTGGCAAAAGCGCCAAGGGACGATTTGCCCGCCAAATTGCAGAGCATGTTCGCAAAGGCCGTGCCAGCTCCCTTGTCTATTTGGGCAGCAATATCGGGACAGGGCGTGACGTTTTGGGTTTGAACCGGCTTTTTTCTTCCGCTGGGGCCCATCATATCGCCATTGATCATGAAGGAGGCGCAGTCCAGCGCCTTCGCCAGCAACATGGCTTCATGCGTTTGCCTTCTGCGCTGAAAGTGGCGCAAACAAAAAGCCCTCAGCAAGCACAAGCCCTTTATGCAAAAGCAGCAAAGGAACTGGCTGGGGCTGGCTTCTCCCTTAATTTGGGGCCTGTGGTCGATTTGCACCGCCCCTCCAACCCGGTCATTGGCCGCAACCACCGTGCCTATGGTGCCAAAGCCCCAACGGTGACCAAATATGCCGCAGCTTTCATACAGGCGCATCGCCACTATGGCATCCAGACCGCCCTCAAACATTTTCCCGGTCATGGCCTGTCAAAAAAAGACAGCCACAAAGGCTTTGTTGATATTCGCGACAGCTGGAACCCCGAAGAATTGCAGCCCTTCACACAGCTCATTGCCAATGGGCTGGCCGATTGTGTGATGTCAGGTCATCTCTATGTGCGCGTGGCAGAGCAGGACCAAGGGCAATTGACGACCTTTTCAAGACCTCTGGTACAAGATGTGCTGCGCCGTGGATTGCGTTTTCAGGGCATGGCCATGACGGATGATCTGGATATGGGAGCCGTGCGCAAAATCGCCTCTTTGCCAGACGCAACCATTCGTGCCGCTCAGGCAGGCTATGATCTGTTGCTTCTCTCCAACAGTCTAAAACCGGACCCGGACCTGCCCGTCAGAGCTATTGGCTGGATCTCTCAAGCGGTAAGGGATGGCCAAATCCCCGCCCGTCAGATTGCACAATCCGCCGAGCGGGTCTGGCGATCCAGAGCATAGGGCGTAAACTCATAAATTTGAAACATTTGGCGTTGAAATGGCCCGTTATCGCGCGAAAAAGTGTGCAGGATAGGATTTATTTTTTCTCCTACTCAAAGCAAGGACTTGAAAATGCACCACGTTGTCTGCATCCTTACTGCTAGCGGGAGAAAAATAAGTCTCTACCAAATGCACCAGATTTATGAGTTTCCGTCCTAAAACCGGGTGAAGGCTGTATCCGGCTTTTGCTTGCTCTCTTGAGCGATTTTCTCAGCCTGATCCGCATAATGATAAACAAGCGCTGCAAACAGGGTCTCATCAATGGCGTGGGACAGGCCTGCGCGGATCATCGCCGCGCAAACTGACACTCTTTCTTTGAGGCTGGCAAGAGAAAAGCCGGATCGCGCCCCCAATGCATAAGCAGAATGAAAAGACAGAACCCGAATGCGAAATCCTGTTTGCAAGATAATCAGACAATCCTTATCCGGCGGGCAGGACAAGACAACCTCTTTTTTTGCAGGTGTGTAAAAGACCTGATCAAACAGACTTTCAAATTTCAAATCCCGTTCCGGGTCAAAAGCTTCAAACATAAAATCCTCCGAACTGGCCAGATCGGCCAAAATTGGGAAGACTGGCGACAATGGAAGACGATCCGCTTGATTTGTGAAAAGGCAATCTCTTCACCACATCCCGATGATCGGTGCCACCTTGCCGCGGTCGGCAGGTTGGCGAGGGCGCCAGCCCTTCTCTTGATGGAAACCCAACTGTAAGAGCATTTCAAAAGGAAATCAAGATAGGACATCAGATGTGAGAAGAGCAAACAATCAAAAAAGGCCGAAAGAAAGCAAAAACAACGCCTTTATATAGAAGAGGCCGCCGTTACCGACGACCTCTCAAGACGGTAATGTTGTGGGGACCGCCTCTTGGGAAGCCAAAGTTAATGCAACAATCAAGCTGCATTCACAATTTGGGGGACGAATGCAGTCTCAGGTCACGTTTGCCTTCCTGAAAAATAGTATAGGTCAGGCAACAGTCTTTTGCCATATCAAATCTGTTGCAATCGTTATAGAAGGTAGTTTGAGATAACATTGGCGTAATTTTCGAAACTAATCATATTAGGAAATAAAGTATTAATTAGATTTATATTCTAAATTAATTAATTTAATGATATTTAATTTCATTTTTAGGCAAAATATGAGCCATTCAGCAAGTCTGTCGTCAAAAGAACGACACTTAAACCATGCGTTAACATAGAGAAGAAAGATAGGTCAAAAGCTGATTGTTACTGTGAAAAACCATCCAATAATGAGGGGCGAACCTCATTCAGCAATCATAACCAAGACAAAGAATCGTCGATTGGCAAAAAATATCGACTGATATGAGATCATAGAAAAGCCTTCCAAAACGCGCTCACACCAGATCTCGGGCGGTTGAGTAGGGTTTTTCTTCCTCGTAATAGGCATCGAAGCCAACAATTTTCTTCAGATCAGCAAAATCAAGAAGCAAATCGTCAGGATGACGCCCTTGTTTGAGCAGCTCAAGAGCTGTGGACATGGCCTTTGTCGCTGCCGACAGCAAGGTCAAGGGATAGGCGGCCAGATGATAACCCGCCTCAAAAAGGCAATCGGCCCCAAGCAAGGGTGTATCGCCGCCTTCCACCATATTGGCCATATGTTTATGAGGCACGGCCTTGGTGATGTCTTTCATCTCTTCAAGACTGTGAGGGGCTTCAACAAACAAAATATCCGCCCCCGCTTCCTTAAAAGCCGCTGCCCGTTCAATCGCTTCATCAAGGCCATAATGATGACGGGCATCGGTGCGTGCCATGATCAGAATGTCAGCCCCTTCATTGCGTGCATCAACTGCCGCCTGAATGCGCGAGATAGCCTCGGAACGCTCCACAACCAATTTGCCCTTGGTATGGCCGCAGCGTTTGGGGGCCAGCTGGTCTTCAATCATCACACCAGCAAACCCTGCCTGCGCATAGCCTTTGACTGTGCGCTTCACATTCACAGCATTGCCATAGCCGGTATCGCCATCGCCAATGATGGGGAGGCGGGGAGCCGCAGCGCAAATATTGCGACCGCTATCGACCATTTCCCCATAGGAAATAAGGCCCACATCAGGCTGCCCGATGCGAGAGGCAGAGACCCCAAAGCCGGTCATAAAGCCCACATCAAATCCATATTGTGCAATCATCCGAGCCGACAAGGCATCAAATGCACACGGCATGATATGGCAACAAGGCTTCTCCAGCAGGGCACGCAAAGCTTGAGCGGGACTATGCGTCGTCAGTGCAGACGGAAGGGGGAAAGATGAAGACATGAGAAACTCTTGGTATTTTGGCAAGGATAAGGATGCAATGCACTATAGCCTAAAAGCTCACATCCAACGGGGCAAGACAAAGTCTTGACAAAGGGCAGACACAACGGGACAAACACAAGAGGACAAAATATTGGAGCCTCAATTCCAGTCATCGAAGGCAACTTATGTCACAGCATCACAAAGTCGAAAAACAAGAGCATAAGCCTTTAAGCGTTCGCCCGCTGACGCGCTTGAAAAGGCAAGGACAGCCTTTGGAACCTTCCATCACACAAGAAATGGTAGATCAGCTGGTCGAGGCTTTCTATGGCAAGGTGCGCCAGCATGAGCGGCTTGCCCTGCTCTTTGCCAATGACATGAGCAAGGATTGGGCAGAGCATCTTGACCAGATGAAAGCCTTCTGGCGCTCGGTGGTGATGCAAACTGCCGAATATCAGGGAAGGCCTGTTCCCGCTCATATGAAAATGACAGAGATAAAGCCGGAAGATTTTGCCAGCTGGCTGTCTTTGTTCCGTGAAACAGCGCACGAAATATGCACGCCCGGAGCAGCAAGCCTGTTCATCAATCGGGCCGAAACCATCGCCAGAAGCCTGCAAATGGCCATTTTCCTGCGCGGCAGGATTGCACCCCCAGATGCCTTTGAACATGGCGTGATGAAACAGCATGTCATCGATGCGATGAAAAACAAACAAAACTAGAGCATATTTCCGAAAAATGTGTGCGGTTTCCGGACAAAAATATGTTTAGAAACAAAGACTAGAGCATTTTGAATAACGACGTGTTTATTCAAAATGCTTTAGGATGTAGATTCATAAATAAGCCTCTACCAAATGCATCTCATTTATGAGTTTACGCCCCAGCCCATTTCCCAAACACAATGCCTGTCATCTTTGATATTTACCTTTTTCATGCATGGAATGCTGGCATTGATAGAAAGTCTGGCCTATCAAGACATCAAAGCAGTATGCGAAAAGGCAGGACTATGGAAGAAAAGCTGGAAGAGCGGATTGTCGATCTGGAAATTCAAGTCACCCATCAGGCAACCACAATTGATGAATTATCCGATATGGTTGCCAAACAATGGGATATGATTGATCGTCTGGGCCGTCAAGTCGGGATGCTCAAAGAGGCACTGGCAGAGCTGGAAGAGGGGATGGAAACCCCGGCTGCAAATAAAAAGCCGCCCCATTATTAGGACATAGGCTCATAAATGTGATGCATTTGGTAGAGGCTTATTTTTTCTCTCATTAGGGTCTGTGGACATTTAGGGTTTCCATTTGTTTTGAGTTCTGATTCAATGTTCCAAAAGGGGAGGTTGGAATGGACCCGAGCAGATTTGTTCTCACGGATCGTCAGTGGCTTATACCAGCGGCATGAAAGATTACCCCATAGGATGCTTTGAAATGGCTCACTGAGAAGGTATCTTTCTAGGGCGCGCCTCATTGAATTGTCTTGACAATTCAATGCAAAAGGTTTGCATCAAAAAAGAAAATACCCCTGCATTGTCCGTCAAAAGATACCTTCTCAGTAAACCATTCCAAAGCATCCTATGGGTCAATCTTTTATGCCGTTGGTATTACTTCCAGAAGCTGAAAAAATTCGAGCGCATAGCTATGCGGTCGGATAAGACAGACGCATCCTATGGCGCGATGATCTGCCTATGTGCGCGATCATTAACTCACGATGAATGTCCACAGACCCTAGGTTGTAGTGACAATTTAATGAATAGGGATTCCCAAAGTTGATCAAATCAGATTCTATACTGACTTTTGGAGATCGGTATGGAAGGCGAAGTGCTACGCGATGATCAGTGGGAGCGGTTGAGAGAGTTTGTTCCCGGAGGCCGCAA
>JAOXSH010000159.1 GCA_025800145.1 Cohaesibacter sp. | reverse complement strand
CGATATTCATCAGAATGATCCTCCTATCTCTCAATCTCAGCTAATATAGCTTCGATTTGCTGGAAAGGCAGTTCATCCCATTACCTCTGCGCTCAAAAATTTGCGACAGAACCCAATCCTAAAAGCTGAGATTTGCTCTAGCAAACTTGATAGCCAGATAACGGCATCCATCAGGGACGTCGATCATCTTATAACTATGTGTTAGCATGTGTTAATTTTCATCCTTGAGCTATAGCTGGCCCAGATAAAGCGTCTCTGTGAGCCCTCTTTTGGCGCACTTTCTGGATGGTGATGTTGTAATGCCTGGAAAAGGCGCGGGATAGGGTGGCAGTGGAGGCAAAGCCTGTCCGGGTTGCGATTTCAGAGGCTGCCAAATCCGTCTCTTCGACCAAAGCACGGGCATGGCTTAAGCGGATCATTTGAAAATACCGCCCTGGTGACATACCCAATTCTCTCTGAAAGAGCCGCTCGAGTGTTTTAGGTGAGACTGCTGCCACCTTCGCCAACTCTTTGAGTGAGTTGGGCTGCTCCAGATTGGCGCGCATCATTTCTATCGCTTTCTCCAATTGCGGAGCCTTGGTTGCAATGGCTTGTGTTTTTGCCCCTCTGCCACCACGAGAGCTACGCTCGGAATCGTAGACAAACAGATTGGAGACATCAAACGCGACCGCATCCCCCATTTCCTGTCGGATGAGCCCCAGCATCAAATCCATCACTGTTGTTGCCCCACCAGAAGTGGCACGGTCTCGCTCCAATACAAAGCGATGGCTGCAGACATCGACTTCCAGAAATTCCTCTTCGAAATTGTGGACCTCTTGCCAATGGATGGTCGCTTTGCGCCGGTTCAAAAGACCAATGGTTGCCATCAACCAGGAGCCGGTATCAATACCACCGACCAACTTTGCCGATCTCGCCAGTTTCGACAGTTTGCTGATATTCAAGGTTTCGACATGATTGCGAAAACCATACCCGCTGACAAAAAATAGTGCGTCATAGGGATCTGCATCCTCCAGCGCACAATCAGGCTGGAGCAAGATGCCACTGGAGCTGCGCACCGGGGCGCCATCCATACTGACCAATTGCCAGTGCAGCTTGTCGTCAAAGGTCAGGTTTTTCGCAGCACGCAAGGGCTCCATGGCCGATGCCAGCACCATGTTGGAAAAGCCGTCAAACAGGACGAAGCAGAAACGGAAAAGCGATTGCATGGCATGAAACTCGGAGCGATCTGAAGGCATTTACCAATCGGTTCATTCGTTGCGAAAAGGCGCAATTAAAAGCTTGTTGAGCGTGGATAAACTTCATAATCATACCAACATTGACGTAAATTGCAAAAAATATGGCTATATAAGCAAAATATATTTGGCTTTCTTCTCGCATCATATCTGCACAAAAATGTGAGGAGGTATGCGTGAACTGGGATGTTTTTATTACATGTGCAGTGACCGGATCGGGCCAAAGCCATAAAAAGAGCGACAAGGTGCCTGTCACGCCAAAGGAAATTGCGCAGGCTTGCGTCGAGGCAGCAAATGCCGGTGCGGCGATTGCACATTGCCATGTGCGAGATCCGGAAACCGGAACGCCGTCCCGCGACCCGGCGCTATATCGCGAGGTTGTATCACGGGTACGCGATAGCGGCACCGACATCATTCTCAATCTCACAGCGGGTATGGGCGGAGATATCGTCCTCGGCTCTCCGGAAGCCCCATTTCCAGTGAATGAAGAAGGAACCGACATGATTGGCGCAACAGAGCGTCTGGTGCATGTGGAGGAACTGCTGCCGGAGATCTGTACGCTTGATTGCGGAACCATGAATTTTGCTGAAGCCGATTATATCATGACCAATACTCCCGGCATTTTACGAGCCATGGCCAAACATATTCAGGCCGCAGGGGTCAAGCCAGAGATAGAAGTGTTTGATACTGGCCATTTATGGATGGCCAAAACCCTGGTTGAAGAGGGTTTGATTGATGATCCAGTCATGATCCAACTCTGCATGGGCATTCCTTATGGTGCACCCAATGACCCCAACAGCCTGATGGCGATGATCAACAATATCCCGCCAAACTGGACCTATTCCATGTTCACCATCGGGCGCATGCAGCTCCCCTATGTTGCAATGGCAGCATTAACCGGTGGTCATGTGCGGGTCGGTCTGGAAGACAATATCTGGCTGGAAAAAGGCAAGCTTGCCTCGAACGGCGATCTTGTCGAGCGGGCAGGCACCATTCTTTCGGCCATGAATGTCAACATCCTTGGACCACAGGCTGTACGCGAAAAGCTCAAGCTCACCAGACACTGGTAGGGCGAGCCAACTCCGACGCCGGGTTCTGGGAGGAGCAAGGGACCCGGTGTCGATGATGACCAAAGACCAATTTAGCCAAATGGCACCCATGGTTCGTTCTCGGCGCAGTGACTATGGCAACAAAAAGAATCATGCGCTGGCAATTATTTGAGGAGGAAACAATGATAGATTTGAAGCTTAGTCGAAGACGATTTCTCGCTGCTACGGCGGCATCAGCGCTGGTTGCGGGCATGCCAAGTCTTGGTCACGCGGCCGAGCCCAAGAAGGGTGGTACCTTGCGTGCTGGCTTGTCCGGAGGCTCCACATCCGACAGCCTTGATCCGGCAACCTATGCCGCAGGTCCTGTGGTCTATGCCATGATGGGCGCTGTCTGTAACAACCTGGCGGAAATTGATGCCGATGGGAAAGCCCAGCCAGAACTCGCCGAGAGTATCGAGCCAAGCGCAGACGCCAAGACTTGGACCTTCAAACTGCACAAAGACGTGATCTTCTCCAATGGCAAGGCAATGACATCTGCTGATGTCATTGCATCCTATAATCACCATCGTGGCAAGGACACCAAGTCGGGTGCAAAATCGCTCTTGGAACAGGTCTCAGATATCCGCGCTGATGGCGATCATGCCGTTGTTTTTGAGCTGAAGAGCGGCAATGCCGACTTCCCCTTTGTTGCGGCGGATTATCACCTTGTCATCATGCCTGCCAAGGAAGATGGCACCATAGATTGGCAGTCCGGTATCGGTACCGGAGGGTATGTTCTTGCAGCCCATGACCCTGGTGTGCGCATCAAGCTGAAGCGTCGTGAGGATTACTGGAAATCAGAGCGGGCTTGGTTTGATGAAGTCGAACTGCTGCATATCAATGATTCAACAGCCCGGCAGAATGCCTTGGCAACCGGCGAGGTGGATGTGATCGACCGGGTCGATACCAAGACCGTACATCTGCTCAAGCGTTTCCCGAATGTTGAGATTTTGGAAGTGACCGGCACCGCTCACTATACCATGCCGATGTTCACTGATGTCGCGCCATTTGATGACGTTAATGTCAGGCTCGCATTGAAGCATGGCATCGATCGCGAAGATCTGGTGCGCAAGGTTCTGCGTGGTCATGGGCGCGTTGGCAATGATCACCCGATTGCACCGGCCAATCGTTTCTTTGCAAAAGATCTGGAACAACGCGTCTTCGATCCAGACAAGGCCAAATTCCATTTGAAAAAGGCTGGCTTGACGTCACTGGATGTGGATCTGTCCACGTCGAACGCTGCCTTTAATGGTGCCGTGGATTCAGCTGTTCTGTTCAAGGAGTCTGCCTCCAAGGCTGGCATCAATGTGAATGTTGTTCGTGAGCCAGATGATGGCTACTGGTCCAATGTCTGGCTCAAAAAGCCTTTTTGTTTCTCCTATTGGAATGGCCGTCCAACCGAGGATTGGATGTTCTCGCTTGTTTATGCCAAGGGAGCAGATTGGAATGATGCCCATTGGGACAATACCCGCTTCAATGAATTGCTTCTCGCAGCCCGCTCGGAACTGGATGATGACAAGCGCCGCGTGATGTATGAGGAAATGCAGATGCTCTGCCGTGATGATGGCGGCACCATCATTCCGATGTTCGCCAATTACATCGATGCACGCACCAACAAGATCGGTCACCACAAGCTTGCATCCAACCGCTTCCTAGATGGTTGGAAATTCATCGAGCGCTGGTGGGCAACCGCTTAAATAACCACCTCTATGAACAGCTGGTGGCATCGAGTTGATGCCTCCGGCTTACGACCCTTTTCACTGGATAGTGCAATGAGCGGGAACCGACCCCTTTCTGGGATATGTGTGATTGACTTCGGGCAATATGTAGCAGGTCCGGCAGCCGACATGCTCAATCGCGGCAAGATCTGCGTTCGTTTGGATCTGAAAACCGAAGAAGGTCTTCAGGAAGCGAAACGGCTGATCGCTACATCTGATGTGGTGATCGAGAATTTCCGACCTGACGTGATGGATCGTTTAGGGCTAGGGAGCGAGGCAATGAGCGTGCTCAATCCCTCGCTTGTTTATCTCTCCATGCCCGGTTTTGCCTCCTCTGATGCTGAGCACAGCACCAAACAAGCTTGGGAAGCGGTGATTGCTGGTCCGACGATTGCATCAACCCTCTCGCGCTTTGGAGCGGAGGTTCTTTCCATAGATCCGGTTGAGCCGACAATGGACCCATGGAATAGCATCATCTTCGGCATGTAGGCAGGACGTGGCAAGCGCTCCATGCTGTTGGACCACAAATCAAGCAAGGGACAGGAGCTGCTGACAAACAACATACTGGCCGAGTGCTGGTGTGAGAAATATTTGCCAGAATGAGGAATATATGACCTATCAGATCAGAAAAGTGGCAGCCGTCGGGGGCGGCGTGATTGGTGGCGGCTGGATCGCTCGCTTTATCCTGAATGGATATGATGTTGCGATTTATGATCCGCATCCAGAAGCAGAACGCATCGTTGGCGAGGTTCTGGCGAATGCCGAGCGGGCTTATGGCAAACTCTTTCAGGCTCCCCCAATTCAAAAAGGGCAACTGACCTTTGCCTGCACCATGGAAGAGGCGGTCTCGGATGCAGATTATATTCAGGAAAGCGTGCCGGAGCGGCTCGATCTGAAGCAAAAGATCTATACAGAGATTGAAGCTCATGCTCGCCCGGATGCTCTCATAGGTTCCAGTACCTCCGGCTTCAAGCCATCAGAATTGCAGGAAGGCATGAGCCATCCTGAGCGGCTCTTCGTGGCGCATCCCTTCAACCCCGTCTACCTGCTGCCATTGGTCGAGATCGTGCCAAGCGAAGCCAATGATAGAGTGCAGATAGAGAAGGCTTGTACTTTCCTCGAAGAAGTCGGCATGAAGGCGCTTGTCGTACGCAAGGAGATCGACGCCCATATTGCCGACCGCCTGCTGGAGGCCGTTTGGCGCGAAGGTCTATGGCTGATCAATGATGGTGTGGCCACCACACAAGAGATAGATGACGCCATCCGCTATGGCTTTGGTCTTCGCTGGGCACAGATGGGATTGTTCGAAACCTATCGCGTGGCGGGAGGAGAAGCAGGCATGCGCCATTTCATCTCCCAGTTTGGTCCGGCTCTGCAATGGCCATGGACCAAGCTCATGGATGTGCCTGACCTGACAGAAGAGCTGATAGACCGGATCGCTTGTCAGTCTGATGCGCAATCAGGTCATATGAGTGTCCGCGAGCTGGAACGAGCACGTGATGACAATCTGGTTGGCATTCTTCTGGCGTTGAAAGGCAATGACTGGGGGGCTGGTTCCATCATCTCGGAAATGGACAAGCGCTTTTATGCAAAGGCCCATGAAGATGTTGATGAGAGGGAGCATGATCTCTCCAAGCCATTGGAACTGCACAAGGCCAGAGTAGCTGGAGAATGGACCGACTATAATGGGCATATGACCGAGCACCGATATCTCCAAGTACTTGGTGATGCAACCGATGCTTTTCTCACCTTCATTGGTATGGATGAGGCTTATCTCGCACAAGGCTACTCCGTCTATACCGTTGAGACCCATATCCGATTTCTGAAGGAAGTACCCGCAGGAACCGAAATTCGGGTTCGCACCCAGATGCTGGGCTGTGATGAAAAGCGCTTGAGACTGTCCCATGAAATGATCATGGGAGACGATACCATCATCGCTACCGGTGAGCATATGCTGATGCATGTTGACACAAAAGCTTCATCTGCATGCGCATTTTGCTCGCCGCTGAAGGAAAATCTCAAGCACATCAATTCTGCGCAAAAAATCTTGACCATTCCATCCTTTGCCGGGCGCGCCATCCGTGCCGTGGGATGATCAAATGTCCCATTCGTTGGTATAAAGATATAAAAGAAAATGAATAAGAACCGTGTGGATTGGGACCAGGGCCCCAATCTGTGAGAGCCTAAAGAGTCGAAATGATTGTACGGGAGGAAAGTAACATGCATCCTTTGGCCAGAATGGTCTTGCAAAGACTAGGGCTAGGGCTGGTAACGCTCTTTGTTGTTTCCATCATCATTTTTTCGGCGGTCGAATTGCTCCCCGGAGATATCACCCAACAAATTCTGGGACAGGCCGCAACGCCGGAAACGGTCGCAGCCTTTCGCAAGGAACTGGGACTGGATCGCCCGCCAGTGGAGCGTTATTTCGACTGGCTTGGTGGGGTTATGACCGGTGACTTTGGCAAATCGCTCGCTAATCAGAGAGAAATTTCTGATCTGATCAGCGGGCGCTTTGGCAATACCCTGTTTCTTGCTGGCTATGCAGCCGTGATCGCCATTCCGTTATCTGTTATGCTCGGATTGCTAGCTGCACTCTATCGCAATTCCTTCTTTGATCGTTTCATCAATATGGCGACGCTGTCTTCCATTTCCTTTCCTGAGTTTTTCGTTGCCTATATCCTGATCGTCTTTCTGGCCGTGCGGGCTCAGATGTTTCCTGCCATCTCCAGTTTGAATGACGATATGACCCTGCTTGATATGTTCTATCGGGCCTTCCTGCCTGCCTTGACTCTGACCCTTGTCGTAACCGCTCACATGATGCGTATGACGCGGGCGGCAATCATCAATCTTCTGGCTTCACCCTATATCGAGATGGCAAGGCTCAAAGGTATGTCGCAGGCGCGCGTCATCGTCAAACATGCTTTGCCCAATGCTTTGGCTCCAATCATCAACGTGATCGCGCTCAATCTGGCCTATCTGGTCACTGGGGTGGTACTGGTTGAGGTGGTCTTTGTCTATCCGGGGCTCGGTCAGCTTCTGGTGGATAGTGTGGCCAATCGCGACATCACTGTGGTTCAGGCCTCCTGCCTGATCTTTGCCGGGGTTTATATTCTGCTGAATTTGCTGGCCGATATCTTGTCGATTGCTACCAATCCACGCCTGATGCACCGGAAATAGGAGAGAGAGATGAAATTACTCAAAACTGCTCCTGTTTCCGCCTGGTTCGGCATGATTGTGATCCTGGTCTATGTGGTGTTGATGCTGTTTGCCCCCATTCTGGCTCCCTATGGTGAAACAGAGATCGTGGCATATGAGTTTGAACCCTGGAGCGAGACCTATCTGCTTGGCACCGACAATCTGGGCCGGGATATGCTTTCAAGGCTGATTTATGCAGCCCGCAACACCATGGGCGTGGCACTGATTACAACAATCCTTGCGTTTGCTGTTGGTGGCTTCATGGGCCTTCTGGCAGCAACACTTGGTGGCTGGGTCGATCAAATTTTTTCCCGCGCGATTGACGTGCTGATGGCTATTCCATCCCTGATCTTTGCCTTGCTGCTGCTTACAATCTTCGGCACCAGCCTTGGCAATCTGATTGTGGTGATCGCGCTTCTTGATGCCACAAGGGTCTATCGTCTCACCCGCGCTGTTGCCATGAATATCGTGGTGATGGACTATGTTGAGGCGGCCCGCTTGCGTGGGGAAGGCCTGATGTGGCAGATTCGCAAAGAAATCCTGCCCAACATCATGGCCCCGCTAGTTGCAGAGTTCGGTCTGCGTTTTTGTTTCGTTTTCCTGATGATCTCGGCTTTGTCGTTTTTGGGACTAGGCATACAGCCTCCAACTGCCGATTGGGGCTCCATGGTGCGTGACAATGCTTCTCTGATCACATTTGGCGATATCACTCCACTCCTGCCAGCAGGTGCCATCGCCTTGCTGACCGTTGCGGTCAATTTCGTAGTCGACTGGATGTTGCACCAATCATCCGGTCTGAAAGAATAGCAGGAGAGAGAGATGACCAATTCTACTGAGACACAAAATCTCCTGACCATTCGCGGTTTGCGGATCGAAGGAAAATCCGGGGACCACTGGAATGAGATCGTTCACGGTGTGGACCTTGACCTCAAGCGCGGTGAAGTGCTTGGCCTGATTGGGGAATCAGGAGCAGGGAAATCAACCATCGGCCTTGCTGCCATGGGTTTCACGCGAGACGGATGCCGTATCAGCAGCGGCACCATTGACTTTGATGGTATCGATCTGGTCAATGCAACCCAGAAGGTGCGGCGGGGACTTCGAGGGCACCGCATCGCCTATGTGGCCCAATCAGCCGCTGCAAGCTTCAACCCGGCTCACAAGCTCATAGACCAATATTGCGAGAGCCCGATTGTCCATGGTGTCATGAGCCGTGATCAGGCAGAAAAGGATGCCGTTGATCTTTATAGACGGCTGCATTTACCCAATCCCGAGGATATCGGCTTTCGCTATCCGCATCAGGTCTCCGGCGGTCAGTTACAGCGCGCCATGACGGCCATGGCGATGGCATCGAAGCCTGACCTGATCATCTTTGACGAGCCAACCACAGCGCTGGATGTAACAACCCAGATTGAGGTATTGAGTGCCATCCGAGATGTGGTGCGGGAGTTTCACACCGCAGCAATCTATATCACACATGATCTGGCAGTGGTCGCCCAAATGGCGGATCGGGTAAAGGTGTTGCTGAAAGGCGAGGAAGTTGAGGAGTCTGACACCCGCTCAATGCTGAATGATCCTAAAGAAGACTACACCAAATCACTCTGGGCAGTCCGTAGCTTTCATGCAGAGCCCAAAGCTGATGTCTCGCAAGCCTGCACACCTGTAGTGAGCATCAAGAACGTCACAGCCGCTTATGGCAAGGTGCCCGTTCTGCATGACGTCTCCTTTAACATCCATAAAGGACGCACAGTCGCAGTAGTCGGGGAATCCGGTTCTGGTAAATCCACCACAGCACGGGTGATTACTGGCTTGCTGCCTGCCTCTAAAGGGGAGATCTGCTTCAATGGCAAAGTGATGCCAGGTTCCTACAAACAGCGCTCGAAAGATCAATTGCGGCAAGCCCAGATGATCTATCAAATGGCGGATACTGCGCTAAATCCCAAGCAAACCATTGGCGAAATTATCGGAAGGCCCGTGCAATTCTATCTTGGCTTGCGTGGCAAAGATCGGTTGGAAAGGGTCCGTGCTTTGCTGGATGAAATTGAGCTTGAGCCGGACCTCTATATCAACCGTTTGCCATCAGAACTCTCCGGGGGTCAGAAGCAAAGGATCGGGATTGCCAGAGCCTTGGCGGCAGAGCCGGAATTTATTATTTGTGATGAAGTGACCTCCGCTCTTGATCAATTGGTGGCTGAGGGCATCTTGAAACTGCTGAGCAAGGTGCAAAAGGATTTCGGTCTTGCCTATATGTTCATAACCCATGATTTGGCGACGGTTAGAGCCATTGCCGATGAGGTGGTGGTTATGCAGCAGGGCAAGGTGGTGGAGGCAGGACCAAAGGACATCATGTTCACCCCGCCACATCATGCCTATACCGATCTTCTATTGTCCTCTATCCCGGAAATGGACCCCGATTGGCTCGACAAACTTTTGAAACAGCGTGAGGAGGCTGGGCAATAGGTGTGTCTGTGACTGACCCCGAAATTCTGAAATTCATTGCGGAAACAGAAAGCTTCTATCCACCTGAGGCCAATATGGCCTCATCGGAGGAGAACCGCGGTTATTATGATGCAATGTGTGCTTACTTTCGCATAGAACGGCCACAAGGAATCGATGTGTTTGATGAGACGATCGCAGGTATTTCGGTGCGCCGCTATCGCCCCAATCCAGCGAATTCGCCCGCATCAGAGTTGGGAACAGATGGTAACAAAACCACCTTTGCATTATTCGCGCATGGAGGAGGGTTTGTTGTCGGCTCTCTGGAGAGTCACGATGATGTCTGTGCTGAACTGGCCCATGAAACTGGTATTGAGGTTATTGCCGTTGACTACAGACTATCGCCCGAACATGTCTACCCTGCGGCATTGGATGATGTCGCTGTTGTCTGGCAAGCCTTGAATATATCTGGAAAGAGAAAAGGCATCGTGATCGGCGATAGCGCCGGAGGAAATCTTGCCGCTGCGCTCTGTCTAAGGGCGCGGGATCGGAACTGGATAATGCCAAAGGGACAGATCCTTATCTATCCAGGTTTGGGATGGGATAAGGATTTGCCATCTCGATTAGAGCATGCCAATGCGCCGATGCTTTCCAGTGCAGATGTCGACTATTATCTCTCCCTCTATCTGGGATCTATGGACCAGCGGCAACATCAGGACGTAAGCCCGCTGTTGGTAGAAGATCTATCCGAATTGCCAGAGGCTTTCATTGTTACCGCAGATATTGATCCTCTACGTGATGATGGCAAGCTTTATGCGCAAAGGCTTCAACAGGCTGGCGTGAAAGCCCGCTGGCGAAATGAGGAGCAACTGGTGCATGGATATTTGCGGGCACGCCATCAATCCTGGCGCGCCCGAGAAAGCTTCGCCGCCATTTGTGACGCACTTTGCCATATTGGCTAATTTTGTGGCAAATAATGCCCTCAACCTTCTTTGTGATGGACGGGCAAAGGGCAAGTGGCAAGTGGCAAGTGGAAGGAAGTCTTATACCAACGAGTAGAAATAATAACCCATAGGATGCCTTGAAATGGTTTACTGACAAGGCGTTTTTCGACGGACAATGCCGGGGCATTTTCCTAGAAAGACAACGCCGCTCAGTGAGCCATTTCAAGGCACCGAAGGCC
>JAOXSH010000158.1 GCA_025800145.1 Cohaesibacter sp. | reverse complement strand
AAGATTGACCCATAGGATGCCTTGAAATGGTTTCATGGCAAGGCGTCGGCTCGATCGGACAATGCCGGGGCATTTTCTTTTTTGATGCGAACCTTTTGCATTGAATTGTCAAGACAATTCAATGAGGCGCGCCCTAGAAAGCCAATAAAATCCGGTCATATGGGGTAATCTTTCGTGCCGTTGGTATGATTATGCGGCCGCATTTTATGGCAAAAATAGCACAGTTTTGTGACGAGGCGCATTGGGGCTTCATCCCTTTTATGGCTGATCTGTTTGCACTATAGATCAGTTTGTATCAAGGATGTGTTTTTCAACCGCATGAACTAGGCTTGGCGGGTCAATTGGCTTGATGATAAAGTCAGAAAATCCATGGGCAAGGCATGTGGTGCGGGTCTCTTGTAGCGCATCTGCGGTGAAGGCCAGTTTGGGGATTTTCCGTCCTGTCGCTTCGTCCAGATGTTTCATTTGATCAAAGAGTGTCAATCCATCCATATCGGGCATATGCAAATCCAAAAGGGCGATATCAAAAGGCTGATTTTTTTGCGCCTCATATATGTCCAGCGCTTCTTTTCCCGATTTTGCCAATGTCACTTGCATGGTGGCCTTGCTCAGAATTGACTGCGCCAAAAGCGCATTGATCTCATTGTCTTCGACCAGCAAGACATGCAGTCTGTTTTCTTCGTTCTTTTGTGCTTTTGGTGTTTGCAGCTCTGCCGCCTGTTCTGATCCGGCTTTGGATTGGTCCGGCTCCTGTGCCTCTTTGGTCAAGATGTCAGACTGTGTCTGGCCTGCTTCTCCTTGCAAGCTTGACAGCAGGGAGGCCTTGCGCACCGGCTTGACCAGATAGCTGGTCATGCCGCTTTCGCGCATTTGTGCAATCATCGAGCGCTCGGACGGTTCAATCAAGACAATGCGGCGGCGTGGGATGGGGCGGGTTAAAATGCCGGTTTTTTCAGGGTCAAAAGCATCGAGAATTTTCTGGCATCGCTCCGGGTCTGCTCCATTGATCAGCAGATGATCGGGGGCCGGGGCGCTTACTTCGCGGGTCAGCCATTGGTGGGTGCTCATGGATTGAAAGGCAATGCCCCAATCCTTGCAATAGGCATAAAAAGCCCGCTCATCTGCAAAGGTTAAATCAATCCCGATCAAGGTTTTGCCTTTGAGGACTTGTTCTGTCGCATCCTGATCTTCTTGATTCAGGGCTGAGGCTGGCAGATAAAAACTGAAGCGGCTGCCCTTGCCTGGTTTGCTGGTTGCCTGCAAATGTCCCTGCATGATTTTGGCCAAATGGCGTGAAATGGCCAAACCAAGTCCAGCGCCATCATGGCGGCGGCTGCGGCCCGTATCAATTTGTTCAAATTCTTCAAACAGGCGATCCAGTTCTTGTGGCTCAATGCCAATGCCGGTATCGCGCACGGAAAAATGCAACAGGATCTGTTCCAGATCCAGCTCTCGTCCCAGATAAGTCTCTGCCTCTTTGGTCGGGCAGATCTGCAAATCTATATTGATAGCCCCTTTGTCCGTGAATTTGATGGCATTGCCCAAAAGATTGATCAAAATCTGGCGCACCCGAACAGGATCCAGCAAGACTTTTTCTGGCAAATCCGGAGCCATCCAGCTGGCGATTGACAGGCCTTTGCCTTGTGCATCCGGGGCTAGAAGTTCTGCAACCTCTTCAACAATCTGCAAGGGGGAGACCCAATCTTCTTTCAAGGTCAATTTGCCTGCTTCAACGCGGGAGAGATCCAGCACATCATTGACCAGCGAGAGAAGGGAGGAGCCGGATTGCCGCAAGGCTTGCACATAGCTGATTTGTTCGGGATTGAGCTCTGTCTGTTCCAACAGATTGGCCATGCCGATGACGCCATTGAGTGGCGTGCGCATTTCATGACTGATGGTTGCCAAAAAGCGCGATTTGGCCTCGCTTTCTGCCTCCACCCGCTTATAGGCTGTGATGTCGCGGGCAATGATCAGGCGCAGGGTTTCCTTGCGCTGGGCTGACCGCATCAATGTTTCTGTCCAGCGGAACCAGCACAGGCCTTTGCGGGTTTGAATGCGCTTTTCATGCAATTGGGTATCGCTTGTCGGGCTTTGGGCAAATTGGCGTATATCGCTGCGATTGCGATTGTTCGTCCAGTCCTGTTTGGATTTTTCAGGCGATCTGATTTCCTCGATAAGACTGCTTTCCTCACACAAAAATGGCACGGTTTTATCTGTGCGGTCGAACCAATCATCAAAGGCCTGATTGGCAAAATGAATGGTGCCATCATCTCCCTGATGAATGATGATATCGCCCTGACGATTGAGCAGCGCATTATATTTCAACTCGGCTTCGCGCAATTCCCAATTCTGATCATGCAATTGCTCCAACTCGCTATCGAGCAGCTTCAAATGGGCTGACAAATCCAGATCTTGCGATCTTTGCTCGCGCGGTTGACTCTGTTGTTGCTCGCTCGGTCCTTCTTTCACTTTTGCAGGGGGGGAGACGAGTAATGTGGCAAGGATGCCAACCAAAGCCCAACAAAGGCCCGCCACCAGTCCCAATTTTGGTGTCAACCAAAAGAGAGTTAATCCGGCCAAAAAGAAGGCGGCAATCAACAGGATCAAGAGAAGAGGGCGGTTTTGAAGCCAGACCCCGATCCCCCTATGGGCAGGATCCTGTTTCAAAGACATCTCATTTCTGTCTCTGTCTGACGGTGATGGGGGATATGTCATGCAGGCTTGCCAGCTTGGGTCCAGAGTGGATCATAGTCTGACATTATTAGCATGAATCTGCTACCAGGACGTAAATTCATGCCTTTTTCGCTTTTGCTATATATCCTTACGCGATGGTCAGGGATGTTGCAGCGGTCATCCGGTAGGAGAGAGCTTCTGCTATTTGCTCTTTTCCCGGTTGATCCCGCCCGGCCAGATCTGCCAATGTTCTGGCAACTTTGAGAACACGATGATAGCCACGGGCTGACAGAGCCATATTTTGTGCGGCCAGACGCAGCAAATCCATTGCTTCATTGCTTGGGCTGGTGACTTTTTCGATCAGACTGGCTGGACATTGGGCATTGGTCAGAATATCGGGTCTGCCTTGCTGGCTATAGCGTGTTTTTTGCAAGGCGCGCGCCTTTGCAACCCGCCTTGCAATCTCTGTAGAGCCTTCTTTTGGTGGGGGAAGCATCAGATCTGTTGCTGAGACGGCAGGCACTTCGATGCGCAAATCAATCCGGTCCATCAATGGGCCAGAAATGCGCCCCTGATAGTCAGCGGCGCATCTGGGGCCGCGTTTGCAAACAAAGCCCGGTTCCCCCGCATGGCCGCAACGACATGGATTCATGGCTGCGATCAGCTGAATGCGAGAGGGATAGCTAACCCGATGATTGGCACGAGAGATAGAAACTTCACCGCTTTCAATGGGTTGGCGCAGGCTATCAAGGACTTGTGGCGTAAATTCCGGCAATTCATCCAAAAACAGAATGCCATTATGGGCAAGCGCCACTTCGCCGGGTTTGGCACGGGGGCCACCGCCCACCATTGCCGCCATAGAGGCTGAATGATGAGGAGAGCGAAAGGGGCGGGCGTTGGATAATTTGCCTTGAGGCAACAATCCGGCCATGGACTGGATCATGGAGACATCCAGCAATTCTTTTGGGCTCAAGGGTGGCAAAATGGTTGGCAGTCGTGCCGCCAACATGGATTTGCCTGAGCCGGGCGGTCCGACCATTACCATATTATGGCCACCGCTTGCCGCCACTTCCAAGGCTCTTTTGGCCAATTCCTGTCCCTTGATATCGGCCATATCCAGTTTGCTGTCTTGTTGCTCGCGAATGGCGGCTTTGGGGCGCGAGAGGATTTGCTGGCCTTTGAAATGATTGGCCAGAGAGATCAGGCTGGCTGGCGCAAGAATGGGCATGTCCGGGTCAGCCCATGCCGCTTCCGGCCCACAATCCCATGGGCAAATGAGGCCTTTTTCCTGACTGTTGGCGGTGATGGCAGCAGGGAGCACCCCCACCACAGGAGCCAAATGGCCATCCAATGCCAATTCCCCCAAAATCACATAATCATCCAGGCTATCCGAGGGCAAAGCACCAATTGCCAACATCAGTCCCAAAGCAATGGGTAGATCAAAGTGACTGCCTTCTTTTGGAAGATCTGCCGGAGCCAAATTGATGGTAATGCGCTTTGGCGGCAAGGACAGACCCGATGCAATCAAAGCAGCGCGCACCCGCTCCCGGCTTTCTGCCACGGCCTTATCGGGCAAGCCCACAATGGTAAAGGCAGGCAACCCAGAGGCGACTTGCACCTGCACATCTACCGAAATGGCTGTAACACCCTGAAAGGCAACGGTTTGGACATGTGCAACCATAAGACTGCCCTTTTCAAGTTAACCCATGTCACAACCTTAAAGTGTTTTCTCTTGCATTTCAAGAACACACCAAGAACAAATAGTGGAATTTTGGTTTTGTCTATGCCATTCTATATTTGCGTCATGCTGATATGCGTGATTTGGAGAGGCCGATATGTCAGATACTTTGCTCTATTGGGAGATGGAAAGCCCGGTTGGCTCGCTTTTGATGGGTGGCAGGGATGGTTTGCTAGAATTTTTGCACTTTCCCAAGAGTGCCAGACGGCGCATTATTGGGGCTGAGTGGAAAAAGGACCAGGCAGCCTTTGCCCCGGTTTACAACCAATTGTTGGCCTATTTTGCCAAGGAATTGACCGAATTTGATCTCTCTTATCAGTTAAGCGGCACCGATTTTCAACAAAGCGTCTGGCGTCAATTAACTGCTATTCCTTATGGCATGGTGCGCTCATATGGCGATATTGCGCAAGCCTTGGGAGAGAAAGGTGCCAGCCGGGCGGTTGGTATGGCCAATAATGCCAATCCCTTGCCCATCATTGTTCCATGCCATCGGGTGATTGGGGCGAATAGCAAATTGGTTGGTTTTGGTGGTGGGTTAGAAACCAAAATCTGGTTGCTTGAGCATGAAGGTATTGACCCACGCTCGCTCAACAATCCTGACCAAATGACTTTGTTTGATTAGCCGTCAACTTTTTAGTTTTCGAGCAAATGCTCATAGCGTTTGTCTGTCAGTGTTTTCATGAAGGCAACCAGTGCATTGATGCGTTTTTCGTCCAAGGCCGGGCCTGTGGTCAGCTCTTTTGCATCCAGCGTTTGTGGCACTTCCGGCTTGCCCCAGTCTTTGCCGGTTTCAGGATTAATTTGGGCTGATTTTTTCAAGCTGTTATAGCGGTTGTAGAATTGTACGACCGTTTTCAGATCCTTGAAAATGCCATTATGCATATAAGGGCCCGTGATTGCGACATTGCGCAAGCTTGGGGTTTTAAATTTACCATCCCAGTTTTTGCCGCTCACTTTTGGATTGGCCAACAAGCCATGGTCAATTGTACCGTCTTTAGAGCCATTGGCCTTGCGCACCTCTTGATTGACCGGCACGCCAATATTGAAATATTGGTAATTGGAGAAGGTTTCTTTGGTGGCGCCCGGTGTTTCGTGCAATTGATGGCAAATGTTGCAATTGGTGAATTGCTGGCTGAAAAATAGGGTGCGCCCCAGTTCTTCCTGCTTGGTGAATTTCACCTCGCCGCGCAAATAACGATCATACCGGGAATCAAAGGGTGCAAAAAAGTCTGTTTTTTCAAAAGCAGCAATGGCCTTGGTCATTGCATCATAGGCCTTGTCAGCATTTTTGAAGATATCTTTTCCAAACAACAGTTTGAACCCATTAAGATATTCCTCATTTTCCATCAGGCGGGCCACGACAGATGCCTTGTCCGGCATACCCATTTCAATGGGGTTGAGAGGTGGGCCACCGGCCTGACCGGCCAAATCTTTTTCTCGGCCATCCCAGAATTGGCCACCGACCCAAAGGCCGTCCTTATTTTTGTGAAAATCAGGTGAGAAAGCAGCATAGCCAGCAGGTGGTGCGTTGCGATCGCCGATCGATTCTCCATCATCGCCCAGCGAGACCGCATGGCTGACCGGCTCCTCAAAACCATTGTCGCGTGGATCGGAAAAGCCCGTTTCTGCCGCATGGCATGTTGCGCAAGACATGCTTCTGTTCTTTGACAAATTCTCATCAAAAAACAGAGCCGCTCCCAATCCTTCCAAGCTTGCCTTATCCGTTGGCAAGCCCGGCAAAGGCTCTGCGCTGACAGCAGGGGCGAAAAGAAGACAGGACAAAGCCAGTGAAAAAAAGTCCTGCTTTTTCAAAATTGATTGCATCTTTGCCCTCATGCTTTGGCATGGATCTGTTTCTTTCCATGCCTCTTTGTTACTGCCTTTGGCTTACTGCCGTTTGGCTTCGATATTCTCCCAGATCAAGGCCGCAATATCGATGCCATCCAAGCGTTGAATGGCGCGGATCCCTGTTGGAGAGGTCACATTGATCTCAGTCAGATAGCCGCCAATGACATCAATGCCAACAAAGATAAAGCCACGCTCTTTCAGCGCCGGTCCAATGCGGTCACAAATTTCCCGTTCCCGCTCGGTTAATTGGGTTTTCTGGGCCTGACCGCCTTGCACCATATTGGAGCGCAAATCATCGGCGGCGGGAATGCGGTTAATCGCCCCAACCGGCTCGCCATCCACCAAAATAATGCGTTTGTCACCGTCTTTTACATCGATTAGGAATTTTTGGGCTACCCATGGCTCGCGAAAAATCTCGCCAAACAAGCCCATGAGCGAGCCAAAATTCTGATCTTGCTCTCGCAAACGGAAAACCGCTGCCCCGCCATTGCCATAAAGTGGCTTCATGACGATATCGCCATATTTTTCCTTGAAACGGCGCACTTCATCTTCTGATCGGGTGATCAGGGTTGGGGGCATAAGATCGGGATATTCGGTAACAAAAATCTTTTCCGGTGCGTTGCGTACCTGTGCGGGATCATTGACCACCAATGTTTTGGGGTGCAGACGCTCCAACAGATGGGTGGCTGAAATATAACCCATATCAAAAGGAGGGTCTTGGCGCATGTGGATGACATCCATTTCCGCCAGATTGGTGCGCACTGCCTCGCCAAGCTGATAATGATTGCCCACCTCATCCTTGACGCTCACCGGCTCAAGGCTGGCATAAATCTCGCCATCTTCCTGCGCCATGCTTTCCACCACATAATGAAAAAGCTGATGACCACGATTTTGGGCTTCCAGCATCAGGGCAAAGGTCGAATCCCCTGCAATATTGATGCTGTCGATATGGTCCATCTGAAAGGCGACCTTGAGCGGTTTGACCATGGGTGTGGCTCCAAGCTTGGCTGGGTCAGAATAGGAGGGCAAAGGCATGAAAGGCGTGTCTTTGCTGGCGTTTCTTCTATATGTCGGCTTGAAAAGAGAATTTCAACTGCTGAAATGGCGCAAGCTGCTGTTAAAAGGCCTCAAATGCATGTTCCAGATGCTGATATTGGGGCAAAGGACCAAGACGTGGGGCAAATGCTAGAATATCATAGCGAAAGGTTTCAAATTTGCTTGTCTCAAATTGTGTCAGATAATGCTGACTGGCGGCAATGATGCGGGCCTGATTGTGCGGTGTGATGGCATAGAGCGCTTCTTCCAGCGATTGGCGAAATTTCACCTCGACAAAGACAAGGCTTTTGCCCTTTTTAACAATCAAATCGATCTCGCCGCCTTGTGCTTTATAGCGCCTTTGCAAAATCCCATACCCCTTGGCCCGCAAAATCCAGCCTGCCCAGCGCTCTGCTTTTAAGCCCTGCTGATAGGTTTGCCGCTTTTTTGAAGGCTTGGCTTTGTGTCCAGATCGTGGCTTTGGGGGGCGATAGATTGGCATGATCAGGTTATTTGATCCTTGATCTGTTGGGCCTGTTTATAGATTTCGTTTTTCTTGCGTCCGGTTTTTTGGGCCAGATCTGCAGATAATTGTTTGATATGCAATCCCTGTTGCAAACCATCGCGAATCATCTGCTCCAGATCCTGCTCATCCAGTTCTCGTTTGACAGCAGGCCCCAGAAGAATCACCGCTTCGCCTTTTGGGGCCTCGGCCTGACTGTAATATAAGGCCAGATTGCCAAGACTATCGCGACGAAATTCCTCAAAATTTTTGGTCAGTTCGCGCGCAATCACCGCTTTTCGCTCGCCCCCCAGATGTTCAGCCATGGCTGTGAGTACAGCCCCTAACCGGCGGGGGCTTTCATAAAAGACCAAAGTGCCGGGACAGTCTTTCAGGCTGTCCAGTTTGCTGGCCCGTGCCCCTGCTTTTTGGGGCAGGAAACCGGCAAAATGGATCTGATCTGTTGGCAGTCCTGATGGCACCAAAGCGGCCAACATAGCGGAGGCCCCGGGAATGGGCGTGATGGAAAAGTCTTCTGCCAGCACCTCTTCAACCAGTTTATAGCCCGGATCGGAGAGCAATGGCGTGCCTGCATCGCTGATCAGGGCAACGGCTTTTCCCTCATGCAGAGCGTTCAGCAAATAGGGGCGCTGCTTATCGGCATTATGCTCATGATAGGTGACCAGATGACTGCGAATGCCATAATGATTGAGCAATTTTCTGGATATGCGCGTATCTTCGCAAGCAATGATATCGCAAGCGGCCAACACTTCCAGCGCTCGCACGGTGATATCTTTGAGATTGCCAATCGGGGTGGCGGTGACATAGAGCGCCGATGGCAAAGGGGGGGCGCTCATCCGGTTGCCAAGCAAAATATAGTCCGCTTTTGCCTGAGGGAGGCGTGTTTCATCCAACGATTTATCCTGCTCAAGGGATGTATCGGCGCGGAGAGCGGGCTGGTCTGTTGGCAAATTTTTTGGCTTTGTCATGATGCTCGACTGGTGTTGGGCAAAGCAGTGATGTGAATTTATGGTTAAATTCGCGACAAAATGGTCACAGTTTCGCCTTTTCGATCTCGAATCGTGCCTCTTAACTGTCACAAAATTGTTTTGACAGGTTATTTCTGACAAATCAAATGCCCAATTTGCACGATTGCTGCCCAAGGAGGCCAAATCCTGATGCCTTTCATTCCAATGCTTGAAAAAGCAGCCAAACAGATTGCCGTTCCTTTTGCAGCGTCAAAGACCAAGAATCCTGGCTCTCTGCTGCCTGTCGGATGTGCTTTGACGTTGGCCGGGCTTGTGGCTGCCTGTCAGCCGGTTACATTGGGCGGGCCGGGTTATTCCAACCCGTCTGCAACAGGCCTTCAAACTCCGTCTGTCGCCCAACCAACCGGCGAAGTGCTTGGCGCTGGCTCCGTTCGCGTGGCGCTTTTGACCCCAAGCTCTGCCGCTGGGCAATTTGGCAAGGCCGGACAATCCATTCGCAATGCCGCAGCCATGGCCTTGCAGGATTATTCCAGCGCTGATTTGCAAGTTATCGTCAAGGATGTTGGGCAGGATCAAGCCGCCGCTCAAGCTGCCCGTGCTTTGGCTGAAGGGGCGCAATTGGTGATTGGTCCCATGCGCTCTGCTCAGGTGAAATCTGCCGGATCTGTGCTCAAACCCGCAGGCGTTCCTATGTTGGCCTTTACAACAGATACAGGCGTTGCGGCCCGTGGGGTTTATCTGATAAATTTCACGCCGGAAAATGACGTAGATCGCATGGTCTCCTATGCCGCGTCCAAAGGTAACCGGGCCTTTGCCGCCTTGTTACCGAATACACCTTATGGCGCTGTGGTTGAGGCGTCACTGCGCCAAAGTGCCGCCCGTCATGGTGTGCGTATTCTGGCCATTGAGAAATATAATAGTGGTGGCAAAGCCGATCCTTTCAGCCTTCAGACCGCGGCAGAAAAGCTGGGTGAGATCAAATCCCAGATTGACAGCATTTATATCCCGGAAGGCATTGCCGCGGTTCCTGCGACGCAATTGTTGGCGGGGCAGGGGATTCGTGCCAAAGATCTGCAATTCCTTGGCTCTGGGCAATGGGATCAGGCCAGTGTATCGCGTGAACCGATGTTGCGCGGATCATGGTATCCAGCTCCCCCTGCCTCTTTGCGCAATCTAGATGGCCGCACCATCGGCTTTGAAAGTTTTGCCAATCGCTACAGCCAGCAATATGGCGAACGCCCGCCACGGGTTGCAGCCTTGTCCTATGATGCGGTTATTCTGGCTGCTGCCTTGGTTGCGCAAGGTGGAGAGCGACGCTTTGCTCATGAAACCCTGACTGACGCGCAAGGCTTTATTGGCTTTGGAGACGGTTTTTTCCGCTTCCGCCCGGACGGCACGTCCCAGCGAGCTCTTGGCATTATGGAAATTACCAATAGTGGCACCAAACTGGTCGATAATGCCCCTATGTCTGCGGCAAATCTGCCCAATTAAGGTATATATAAAACAAGATATATCAAGGCGGCCTTTGGGTCGCCTTTTTCAGTCGCTGGCCAATTCTGCCACGACGGAATTGAGCAGGAAAAAACCTTCGCGGGTGGCGCGGATGCGATCCTTTGAAGGCTGTTCGATCAATCCATGCTCGATCAGCATATTCAAGCGCTTTTGATTGATGTCTCTGTTTGATAAAGCGCTATAGCGCGCAAGACTAATGCCTTCTTTCACACGCAAGCCCATAACCAGAAATTCATCGCCCTGTTCTTCAAGGCTCAAAACCTCTTGCGATATAGCGCCATTTTCTCCCGCTTCAACGCGCTCCAGCCAGCGTTCGGGGTTATATTCATTGGTTGTGCCGATACGGCCATTGGCAAGGGTGAGGCGACCATGCGCCCCTGCACCGACCCCGACATAATCGCCATAGCGCCAATAAGTCAGATTGTGGCGACTTTCTTCGCCGGGACGGGCATGATTTGAAATTTCATAGGCTGGCAAGCCGCGTTTTTCACAAGTCTCGTGGGTCATTTCATACAGCGCGACGGATGTTTCTTCATCAGGCAACTGGAATTTGCCGCGCTCATAGAGCTTATGAAACATGGTGTCTTGCTCTATGGTCAATTGATAGAGCGAGAGATGGTCAACGGCCAGATCAATGGCTTCGTTCAGCTCGTTTGCCCAGCCGTCTGGGGTCTGATTGGGACGGGCATAAATTAGATCGAATGACATGCGCGGAAAAATATCCCGTGCCAGTTTGATGGCCTGCTTGGCTTGCGCCACATCATGCAATCGGCCCAGAAAGCGCAACTCGTCATCGTGAAGAGATTGCACCCCCATGGAGACACGATTGATGCCTGCATCGCTATAGCCTTGAAAATTTTGCGCATCGACAGAATTGGGATTGGCTTCCAACGTGATTTCTGCGCCCTTATCCACATTCCAGAGGCGATGGATGACGTCCAGCACATAACCGGCGATGGATGGATCCATCAAGGATGGGGTGCCACCGCCAAAAAAGATGGATGTGACCACCAGCTTTGGCAAACGGGCCGCATAATGGGTGAGTTCTTTTTCGAGCGCACGGGCAAAGCGCATTTGATCCACGGGCTTGTGGCGTACATGGCTGTTAAAGTCGCAATAGGGGCATTTGGCCGCGCAAAAAGGCCAATGGACATAAATGCCAAAACCGGGATGGTCTGGACCAGGTTTTGTGATTGTCTTTGCAATGGTCAGCACTTTGCTCCCTTCGTGCGTGATTTAGGACCCATATCCAGCCCTCTCCCCCTTTTCAGACCACCCCTCATGGGCGGTTTGGGAGGAGGAGAGGGCTGGCTCAGGACTTTTAAACAGGCTATTAGCTTTGCAAGCAAGCTTTGGAAAAGAGAATGAAGGCGCGGGAGCGGTGAGACAGCGCGGTCTCCTGTCCCGGCTTCCAGCCATGCTTTTGCTCAGAAGACATTTCGCCAAAGGTCACATCATAACCATCGGGCATAAAAACCGGATCATAGCCAAAGCCTTTGTCGCCTTTTGGGGGCCAAACGCATGTTCCCTCAATTTCGCCACGGAACAAATCGCAATGCCCGTCTGGCCATGCCAGACATAACACAGCAACAAAGCGGGCCTTGCGTTGCTCAGGGTCTGTCGCCCCTTTTTGTTGCAACTTTTCCTCAACATTGCGCATGGCCAGAGCAAAGTCCTTGTCAGGCCCGGCCCAGCGAGCGGAATAGATGCCCGGATCCCCATCCAGTGCATCCACAGCAAAACCGGAATCATCGGCCAGAGCTGGCAGTCCGGTGGCTGTGGCAGCGGCTAACGCCTTAATTTTGGCATTGGCTTCAAAGCTATCGCCATCTTCTATTGGTTCTGGCAGATCCAGCTCTTCGGCTTCTTTGAGGGATAGACCATAAAAGGCCAGAAGCTCGCGAATTTCGCGGATTTTGCCCTTGTTATGGCTTGCCACAACGAGGGGCGTGTCTGCGGTCAGTTTACGCGCCATTGTCTGGCCTTTCTTCTGATTGTTCTTAATCTGCGAGATTAATCTGTATGGACGGCCTGCACTTCAACCAGCTCGGTGATGCCTTTTTGAGCCAGTGCCAACATTGCCATCAATTCTTCTTGCGAGAAGGGCTTGCCTTCTGCGGTGCCTTGAATTTCGACAATGCCACCGCTGCCTGTCATAACAAAATTGGCGTCGGTTTCAGCATCCGAATCTTCCAGATAATCCAGATCCAGAACCGGCTGATCGTTATATACACCGCAAGAAATGGCGGCCAGATGATCCTTCAACACCACGGCGTCTGCTGCGATCATACCGCGTTTGCGCATCCATTCGATACAATCGCGCAAGGCAATCCATGCTCCGGTGATGGAGGCAGTGCGTGTGCCACCATCGGCCTGAATGACATCGCAATCAACGGTAATCTGGCGCTCACCCAGAGCTTGTAGATCGACAACTGCGCGCAAAGAGCGGCCAATCAGGCGCTGAATTTCTTGTGTGCGGCCTGATTGCTTGCCTGCTTGGGCTTCACGGCGCATCCGATCGCCTGTTGCACGGGGCAGCATACCATATTCTGCCGTGACCCAGCCACGGCCCTGACCGCGCAACCAAGGGGGAATGCGCTCTTCCAGCGAGGCCGTGCACAAAACATGGGTGTCGCCGCATTTGATCAGGCAGGAGCCTTCTGCATGTTTGGAAACATGGCGTTCCAGACTGACTTGGCGCTTTTCATCGGGATTGCGTTTAGATGGACGCATTGCTTCTTCCTTTCACCGGCTTTGCTTTTGCCGCATTCTTGCACTTTTCTGGCACGCGCTTTTCAGGGCAAATCGGCTTTTTCATCTGTCATTCTTTTGCTGCTTGTAAAAGTCCGTTTCGTAAGGGACAAGGTATGCTTGCAGCTTTTCCCCCTTTTGGGGCATAAAGGGCAGACTTGGCAAGTCCTGAAATGATGGGCCTCTCTCATTCAGGACGCTTTGGGCAGGACGCTTTGGGCTGATAAGGACGTGATGGCCAATGATTGATCGGGATATGTTGCTGTCTCTTCCCAAATTAACGGGAATGGATGATCGACTGAAAGATATTTTTCGCCATATTGTGGAATCCTATATGGAGACCGGCGGGCCTGTGGGGTCGCGCAATATTTCAAAATCCTTGCCCCATTCTCTCTCTCCTGCTTCTGTGCGCAATGTCATGGCAGATCTGGAGCAATTGGGTCTGATCTATGCGCCCCATACCTCCGCCGGGCGCCTGCCAACAGAAATGGGATTGCGTTTCTTTGTCGATGCGATGATGGAATTTGGCGATTTGTCCAATGACGAACGCCATCGCATTGAACGGCAAATGAGCGCAGATCAACAGACAAATGGCTTTGAAGGTTTGCTGACCCAAGCCAGCCAAATGCTATCGGGCCTGTCCAGCGGGGCAGGTTTGGTCATGGCCAGCAAACAGGATTGTTTGCTCAAACATATTGAATTTGTCCGGTTGGAAGCCACCAAAGCGTTGGTGGTTCTGGTCGATGAAGAAGACAAGGTTGAAAATCGCCTAATTGATCTGCCAGCCGGTTTGCCCGCTTCGGCTTTGACGCAAGCCAGCAATTTTCTCAATGCCCATATTAGCGGCAAAAGCCTTGCGGCTGCCCGTCAGGATATTGAGGCGCACCGCCATCTCTTGCAACAAGAGCTTGATGAGCTGACCGCCAAGCTGGTTGATGCGGGTCTTGCCACCTGGACCGGCGCGTCCAATGATCGCCCGCAAAGCCTGATTGTGCGGGGCCGTTCCAATTTGCTGGAAGATGTAACCGCAAAGGAAGATCTGAATCGCATTCGTCATTTGTTTGATGATCTGGAAAGCAAGGGAGATTTGATCCAGCTTTTGGAATTGGCGCAAAAAGGCGATGGCGTGCGGATTTATATCGGCTCGGAAAATCAGCTTTTCTCCCTGTCCGGCTCTTCTGTAATTGTCTCGCCTTATCGTAACAGCGAGCAAAAAATTGTCGGGGTTTTGGGCGTCATTGGACCAACAAGACTGAATTATGCGCGGATTGTGCCGATGGTGGATTATACCGCCAAGGTTCTCAGCTCAATGATTTCAAACAATCACGATTAAGCCTATATTCGACGTGAATGAGAGAAAAAGCCGCATTCTGTGGTCTGTTTCCCTTGATTTTTGTGTCAGAAAAGCTGATATCCGTTGCAAGAAGAAAAGTGGGGTACAAGCTTTGCCCCGCATGAGGAAGATTTTTTCAAGACCGAGGCTGATATATGTCTGAAGACATTCATGAAAATGAAGCCACCGAATCCTCTGCTGCTACCGATGAGGTGAATGACACTCAAGATGGGGCCATTTATCTTAATCCATTGGAAGCGGCGGAATTGCGCATTGCTGAATTGGAAAAAGAGCATGCGGAGATGAAGGACCAGCTTTTGCGGACCGTGGCCGAGATGGAAAATCTGCGCCGCCGTACGGAAAAAGAGGTCAAGGATGCCAAGCAATTTTCTGTGGCCAGCTTTGCCCGTGATATGCTCTCTGTAGCCGACAATTTGCGGCGCGGACAGGAAGCGATTGACGAAGAAGAGCGTGTTGGTGCTGAGGGTGCGTTGAAAGCACTATTGGATGGCACTGCCATGACCGAGCGTGAAATGCTGAAAACCCTTGAAAAGCATGGCGTCAAAAAACTTAATCCCCAAGGGGAAAAGTTTGATCCCAATTATCATCAGGCAATGTTTGAAGTGCCAAATCCCGATGTTCCCAACAATTCGGTTCTTCAGGTGGTTCAGGCTGGCTATGTGATTGGCACGCGCGTTTTGCGTCCTGCAATGGTTGGTGTTGCCAAGGGCGGGCCGAAATTTGTGGCCCCTGAACCAGAGGCTGGCAGTGATGAAGCACCAGAGGGCATTGATAAGAGCGTTTAGCTTTGGTTTAGACCAGCCATAACCATATTATCAAAGGCTCCAGCTATATCTGGAGCCTTTTTTATGGGTTTTTCCAGTTCGCGAGGCAAATATGACTTTGATCAAGATGTGCGCGCGTGACATTGGCTAAAATTATATCAACACTTGCGGTTCTAGCAATCGGTCAGTTGCGTCTCTCTCCTCCCTCGGCGTTCCTCTACTGATCAGAGCTTATGGACCAACATACAAGGAGGCTTTCCTCAAGCCTCCTTATTTTTTGCAAGATTGATTAGGACGTAAACTCATAAATCTAGCGTATTTGGCGCTTAAATGGCCCGATATCGCGCGAAAAAGTGTGAAGGATGGGCTGGTTGCCCATTCAAGCACTCTTCTTGGCACCTTGCCGCCCACCAACCCAAGGTGATGACAAAGCAAGAGCGCGGCCATTTAAACGTCGTACACGATAGGGCTAATCATTCAGCCTCTGGCGGTTGCCAAAAGCCAAGAGCGGAATTGGATGGCGGCTGGCTGGCTGTGGCCTCTATGACGCAAAAGCAGAAAATGTCTGGATGCTGGCAATGGCGTTTGCGCCAGAGGAATCAGCTCTCCGGTCTGCAATTCTTTGGCAATCAAGGCCGGATGCCCCATCAGAATGCCAAGCGAGTCCTTTGCTGCCTGAAGGGCCATGGCATAGGAGGAAAAGCGCTGGCCGCTTTGCCAATCAAGTTTCAAATCAGGATGCGTATCGGACCAAATTTGCCAGTCACTGGCCCATTGCCTTTCGTGAAGCAATGTGGCTTTTTGCCAATTGCCTGTCTCAGTCAGGCCTAAAAGATCGCGATAATAAGGCGTTGAAACCGGCATCAGCGCATCTTGCAGCAAAAGCTCTGACGCTGCTCCTTGCTGATCGCCCATGGCATGGCGAATGGCGAAATCTAGTTTGGGGTCTTTCTCCAGACTGACCAAGTGATCTTCTGCGCGAATATTGATTTCAATATCAGGATTTTGTGCCAAAAAGTCAGGCAGGCGCGTTGCCAACCAACATTCGGCAAAAGCAGGCAAGGCTGAGACGGTCAAGCTGGTCTTTTTGATGGATTGGACCTGCGCCTTGGGCAAGAGATCTGCAATTTGATCAAGAATCTGTGTCACATCCGCCAAAAGGGTTGCGCCCTCATGGGTCAATGCCACGCCATTGGAGCGGCGACTAAACAAGTCTTTGCCGAGCCAGTTTTCCAGACCTTTGACATGCTGACTGATGGCCGTGGAAGTGACATCCAGCTCTTGCGCGGCTTTTGCAAAGGAGCCATGGCGCGCTGCTGCCTCAAAAGCCTTAACCGCGCTGAAAGGGGGGAGATGACGCGCCATGCCTTTTCCTTATCTTTTTCTTATCTTTTGACCAAGTTGAACTTAGCCTAAGCTGGATTTGATTGCTATGGGGGAAATGGGCTTGTCCCACATAGCGTTTCATCAGGATGAGGAGATCTTTTCAAGCTTTTGAAAGATAATAGATTTTCTTATTTTTCTAAGAGGCATAGCTGTTTTTGGCCTTAATAAACAAAAACCAGAGCAATTTTGCATTGCTCTGGTTTCTTTTGCCTTTTTGAGTTTTAAGATAGGAAAAAGCTAGACTGCCTCGCCTCCTTCTGCGGCTGCCAGCAAAGAGGCATTGCCGCCCGCCGCTGTTGTATCAATGCATAGATGGCGCTCCAGAAAATAGCGATAAGGAGCAAGCCCTTCGCAGATTAAAGGCAGCAATATGCCATCTCGTGCTGCCAATGCCTTGCGGATTGCGCGCAACTGGTCTTGTGTGGCATTGCTGGCAATGGCATCGACCCCGGTTATCTCAGTCAAATGGCTGGCCTCAATCGTGCCATTCAGGCCAATGATTGGAGCGCCTGAACTCTTTAATTTTTCTGCCAAATCGCGCCCTTTTGAAAAGGCAATGACCACCGCATTGCCAGCAATAAGCGCCGCACTTGCCTGCATCAGAGCCGTTTCTTCATCTGGCCCCGTTACCAACACCAACCCACGAGGGGCCATGGACAGGCGGTTGGATTCTCCTGTTGGGCCGGGCAAATCAGAAGCCTGAAGATCACACTCCAGGGGTTTATCCCATGCAATGGGCAAATTTATGGCACTTTTGATGGCTGCGAGCCTGAATTTGTCTTTCTCCCAATGGCTGCGGCTTTTTCTGTTGGCTGTCAGTTTGTCGATGGCTTTTTGCAAATCTTTAACGCTTAAAGGCTCAGCATGGTCGGCTTCAGTTTCCGTAATCTGCACCTTAAAGAAATGCTCGACATAGTGCGGTCCTCCTGCTTTGGGGCCTGTGCCTGATAGACCTTCACCACCGAAGGGTTGCGAGCCAACCACCGCGCCAATCTGGTTACGATTGACATAGCAATTGCCGACTTTGATCTGATCCACCACCTCTTGCACGCGATTGTCCATGCGGGTATGCAAGCCAAAGGTCAGGCCAAAGCCCTTGGCATTGATATCTGCAATCACCTTGTTCAGGTCCTTGGCCTCGAAGCTGGCCACATGAAGAACGGGGCCGAAAATCTCTTCTTCCAGCTCTTCAACGCCCTTCAGTTCCAACAGGGTTGGGGCGCAAAAGAGGCCATCTTGCGGGACAGGTACTTGTTTGAGGCATTTGCCCTTGGCTGCAAATTTGGCGCAATGGGCATCAATCTTGTCTTTGGCGGCTTGATCAATGACCGGGCCAACATCAGTTGACCAGTGCCATGGATTGCCCAGCTCCAATTCATCCATCGCGCCTTTGAGCATATCCAAGAGTTTGTCCTTGATATCTGCCTGCACATAAAGCATCCGCAAAGCAGAACAGCGCTGACCAGCTGACTGGAAAGACGAGGCGAGAATATCGCGCACCGCCTGTTCTGGCAGAGCGGTAGAATCGACAATCATGGCATTGAGACCGCCGGTTTCGGCAATCAAGGGGGCCTCTGGCGTGATGGCTTCTGCCATCACTTTGTTAATGCGCTGGGCTGTTGCGGTCGAGCCGGTGAAACAAACACCTTTGACGCGGGAATCTGACGTGATAAGCCCACCAATGGTTGGGCCATCTCCCGGCAAAAGCTGCAAGGCCTCTTTGGGAATGCCTGCTTCATGCATCAATTGCACAGCGCGATAGGCCATCAGCGGTGTTTGACCGGCAGGTTTTGCAAGAACTGCATTGCCAGCGGCAAGAGCTGCCAGAATTTGTCCGGTAAAGATAGCAAGCGGAAAATTCCATGGAGAAATACAGGATATGATGCCTCTGGCGTCTCTTGTCTCATTCTCTGCCAAGCGGTATGCCTCATTGGCATAAAAGCGGGCAAAATCAACTGCTTCGCGCAGTTCGCCAACCGCATCAAACATCATTTTTCCCGCTTCACGACTGGCAAGGGCAAACAGCTCTGGTGCATGACTTTCATAAAGATCCGCCACTTTATCAAGGGCTTTTGCCCGTTCACTGACAGATGTTTGCGACCAATGCTCAAAGCCTTTTTGTGCCGCTGTCAGGGCCGTTTCAACATCGTCTTGCACGGCATTGATGACGGTTCCGACCTGATCTTGTGGATCTGCCGGATTGATCGCGTCATAGGCTTCGCTTGCCGCCAGAGGACCGGCAATGAGCGGTTTGGCCTGCCATAGATGGGATTTAAATGTTTTGCGCGCATTATCCAGCGCGGCAATTTCCATGGAATCGGTGATATCCCAGCCTTTTGCATTCAAACGATTTTTGCCAAAAATATCGGCTGGCTTGGTGAGGTAAGGATTGGCAATGGCGTCGCCCAATGCGTCAATCTGATCAAAGGGGTCTTTGGCAATCTCTTCCGGGGCAATGCTATCATCGACGATCTGGTTGACAAAGGAGCTGTTGGCACCATTTTCCAGCAAACGGCGCACCAGATAGGCCAGCAAATCCTGATGGGCCCCGACGGGTGCATAAATCCGGCACTTGGTGTTTTCATTTTCCAATACGGTATCATGCAGGCTTTCGCCCATGCCATGGAGACGCTGAAATTCAAACTGTTCTTTTTCGATGCCAAACTGATGGGTCATTTCCAAAATGGCCGCCACCGAATGGGCATTATGGGTGGCAAATTGCGGATAAATACGGTCGGTCATCTCCAACAATTTTTTAGCATTGGCCAGATAGGACACATCGGAATTGAGTTTGCGGGTAAAGAGCGGGAAGCCATCCAGCCCCATAATTTGGGCGCGTTTGATTTCTGTATCCCAATAAGCCCCCTTGACCAGCCGGATCATGATTTTGCGATCCAGCTTTTGCGCCAGATTATAGAGCCAGTCCAGCACGAAAGAGGCGCGATGGCTGAAAGCCTGCACCACGATGCCAAAGCCGTTCCAATTGGCAAGGACAGGGCTGGAGAGGACTTTCTCAATCACATCCAAAGACAAATCGAGGCGGTCCATTTCTTCTGCATCGATGTTAAAGCCCATATTGGCCGATTTTGCCAACAATGCCAGACTTTGCGTGCGCGCCGTTAGCTCTGACAGAACACGCTCCTTTTTGCCCATTTCATAGCGTGGATGCAGGGCGGACAATTTGACGGAAATACCGGGATTTTTGCGAATATCCTCACTGGTGCAAGCTGGAGCCAGAGCGGTGATGGCATCGGAATAGGCCAGATGATAACGTTTTGCATCCTCTTCGGTGCGGGCCGCTTCCCCCAACATGTCATAGGAATAGGTGAAGCCCTTGGCTTCCATATCTCTGGCACGCTCTATGGCCTCATTGATTGTGCGGCCCAGCACAAACTGGCGGCCCAGCTCTTTCATGGCCTGTGCCACCGCTGTGCGGATCACCGGTTCGCCAAAACGGCGAACCATGCCATGCAATGTGGAGACAAGGCCGTCTTCCTCGCCGCCTTTCAGCACTTTTCCGGTCAGCATCAGGCCCCATGTGGATGCATTGATCAGCGAGGAGGAAGATTGCCCCAAATGCTGGCCCCATTCGCTGGGGGCGATTTTATCGGAAATCAGAGCGTCAATGGTATCCTCGTCAGGCACACGCAACAAGGCTTCGGCCAAGCACATCAGCGCTATCCCTTCGCGGGTCGAGAGGCCATATTGCGCCAAAAAGCTCTCCATCATTGTGGGCTTGGTTGAGGAGCGGATGCTGCGGATCAGATTGGCGGCTCTTTGAGATGCCTTTGCTCTTAACTCAGGGGCCAGATTGGCCTCTTGCATCAGGCGGCGCACATTGCTCGCCTCATCCGCCAGATAATGCTCTCGCATCTTTTGGCGGATGTCGGCGCGTTGTTTATCCAGATCCATGCTCATGAGCGTCTTTCCTCCTTAAAGACATTGGGGCCTATGCAGCTGGCAGCGCCTATGCGACTGGCGGGCCTTATATGATGGGCATGGTTTTAAGGATACAGGAAAGCCATTAGGAAAATCAGCTATTTATTTTTCTCTTTTAGAGATTACGACTTTATTTTTCTCTCTTTCTTTTTCTTTTTCCTATGATATGCCTATTTTATGGATTTTTTGGATAAAATAGATCGAAATATTCTCGATCTTCTGGCCAAAGATGGGCGGATTACGGTAACTGAACTTGCCAAGCAGGTTGGGCTGTCTAAAACGCCTTGCCAGTTGCGTATGAAAAAGCTGGAAGAGGCTGGTTTCATCACAGGTTATGGGGCCATTTTGGACCCGGAAAAGCTGGGAGAAGGGCATATTGCCTTTGTGCAGGTCACATTGAGCGATACACGCTCTGATGCGCTCAATGCCTTTAATGAAGCGGCCCGCGACATTCGCGAGATTGAGCAATGTCATATGATTGCCAGTCATTTTGACTATCTGTTGAAAATCCGCACGCGCAATATGGCAAGCTATCGCAAAATATTGGGCGAGAAGATTTCGGCTCTGCCCCATGTGGCACAAACCTCCACCTTTGTTGTGATGGAAGCGGTCAAAGATCGGATTTAAATAGGGTACTAATACCAACGGCATGAAAGATTAACCCATAGGATGCCTTGAAATGGTTTAATGGCAAGGCGTCTTTCGACGGACAATGCCGGGGCATTTTCCTAGAAAGACAACGCAGCTCAGTGAGCCATTTCAAGGCATCCTATGGGTTAATCTTTCATGCCGTTGGTATAAGGCTTTGTTACCCGACGCATGGTGAGATTGATGCGGCCAGGTGCTTTCAAAAGCGTTGAAGTGCCGGGATAGATACGATCTATGCCATGATAAGCTTTTCTGTCGCTGCCATTGAGCAAGAGAATATCGCCAGAGCGCAGCATAAAGCTTTTGGTGGGATCGTTTCGGCGCGCCCCTCCAAGGCGAAAGCGAGCATCGTCTCCCAAAGACAGCGAAAAAATAGGGGCGGTGAAATCCTCTTCATCGCCATCGACATGCAAACCCATTTTGGCATCGGAATGATAATGATTGATCAGGCAGGCTTGCGGCTCATCGTCATAGTTGGCCAAATCATGCCAAAGCTGCAAAAGCCTTTGCGGCAATGCAGGCCATGGCTTGTTGGTTGCCGGATGGGTGGCTTGATAGCGATAACCGGTTTTATCCGACACCCAGCCCAAAGGACCGCAATTGCTCATACGCACGGAAAATGGTTGGCCTGTGCGCGGCATAGACGGTGTGAATAAGGGCGCTTGCTTAACGATTGCGCGGATTTCATCAAGCAAAGCTTCCTGATCTTTTCTATCCAGATGACCGGGTAACAGTTTCATCAGCGCCTCGCTGTCTTAGTGCCCGATTTAAAAGTCTCCCAGTGAGACTTTTAGGCTGCATATCCGACCCTCTCCCCCTCCCAGACCGCCTATGAGGGTACCATGACGGGTGGTCTGCAAGGGAGAGGGTCGGCTCAGGACTTTTAAATCAGGCTCTAAGGCAAACAAGACTGTAAGGCGGAAATTCTTTCCTAAAGGCGTCATCAGGCATTCCGATCTCATTTTATGACTTTATGCAATGGCTTTCAGTATAGGACTTCTGCGCATAATTTTGGAAAATTCCGCACAGATTTGGGGAAAATCCTGTCCTTAACGTGACCTTAACCAAAATCACCCCCTTTATTTTGCCGCTTCTCTGACTTAAAGAGAGCGCTGATTTTCAAAAATGTCGCAAAACTAAGGCCATGGTGCCTTGCAGGACGTTACAGACGCCCCTATATGTGCCGTGAAACGTGATGAACGCCCATTTGGGCAAATCTTCATGGGGGCCGGGCTGATAAATCGATTGGCATTGGCAAGCTGCTTTCCAAGAGCTTGACCGGCCTGCCGACAAGGAGAAGAAGTATGAGCAAAGTCATTGGTATTGACTTGGGCACCACAAACTCATGTGTGTCCATCATGGACGGCAAAGAGCCGAAAGTAGTTGAGAATGCGGAAGGTGCGCGTACTACCCCTTCCATGATCGCGTTTACCGACGATGGTGAGCGTCTGGCTGGTCA
>JAOXSH010000138.1 GCA_025800145.1 Cohaesibacter sp. | reverse complement strand
ATGATACTTATTTTGTGACCGATGGTGATGTGGTTGAGGATATTGATGGTGAAGGGAAACTATGGTTAGATACCAGAGATTATACTGGTTACCCGGACTATCTTGATTTTAGTGAGGCCTTGTTTCTGTCTGTTGATCCAGAAACGCCGGATATAGTTTCAGGTTATTTATATAACTATCATCATATAAGCATACAGCTAAAACTGCAGAGCAATGACTTATACGTTACTTATAAGAAAACCTTTTCTGACGATAGTGCAAAAAGCTTTACAATCATAAATTGGGCAAATGGTTCTTTTGGATTGGATTTACCAAATAAACCCAATGTGGGTGGAGGCGATCCTGACCCTGTTCCACAAGAGGGTCGTTCTTCCAATGATCAAATGAATGGAACAGATGGGGATGATCATCTCAAAGGAAATGGCGGCAATGATATTTTGATCGGCGGTGATGGCGCAGATATTTTAGATGGCGGCAAAGGCTGGGATACTGCAGCTTATTGGGGTGCTAAAAAAGCCGTAACTGTCAATCTTGCGAGCAGTTTAAATTATAGGGCTTTTTCCAATAACTCTGCAAATTCAGCAGAAAACATAAAAAATAGAGGCGAAGCATCAGGTGATGTTTTCATCAGCATCGAAGCTGTTATTGGCTCTGACTATGATGACAAGCTGATTGGTGATAATGGTTGGAATGGTCTTTATGGTGGTTACGGCGATGATGTGATCAATGGCCAAGGTGGCAATGATAATATTGAGGGTGGCAAAGGGGATGATGTCTTTGTGATTGGCCAAGGCAGTGGTCATGATGTCATTGAGGATTTTTCTGCCGGTGCCGGTAGTGAGGATGTTGTTCGCTTTGAAGCAGGATTTTCCAGTTTCAGCCAGATGATGGCAGCGACGCGTCAGAATGGGGATGATATCGTTATTGATATTGATGCCAAGAATTCTCTTACCCTGAGCAATGTTAAGCTTGCGGATCTTCATGAAGATGATTTTGAATTTCCTCGTATTTCCATCGTTGGAATGGACAAGGATGAGACGCTATCCGGGACATCTGTGAAGGATCATATCCGGGCGCTTGATGGCAATGACAAGCTGATTGGTGGTGCTGGAGCGGATATTCTTGATGGCGGAGATGGCTGGGATACGGCTGTCTATTGGGATGCGGCTTCCGGTGTGAGTGTTAATCTCAGCGACGATTCAAAGAATACAGGCATTGCTGCCGGGGATCGTTTTGTCAATATCGAAGCCGTTATTGGCTCTTCCTATGATGATACCATCACCGGTGATGATGGTTGGAATGGTCTTTATGGTGGTGAGGGCGATGATGTCCTCAACGGCAAAGATGGCAATGACAATCTCGAAGGGGGTGAGGGGGATGATGTCTTCATCTTTGCCGCTGGAGATGATGATGATGTCATTGAAGATTTCAGCGCCGGTGCTGGCAGCGACGATGTGATTGAGCTGTCGGGGATTTCCGGTTTTAACTCTTTTGCTGATGTTCTGGCGGCGGCTTCTGATCAGGGGTCTGATACCTTCATCCGGCTCGATGATGATGATAGCATTTTGCTAAAAAATGTCTCTGTATCTGATCTTCATCAGGATGATTTCCGTTTCGCGTAAGATAGCTGGAGATTGATCTTCGATGACCCGTACTATGAGCCGGCAGTCTTTGACTGTCGGCCTTTTTTCCGGTTTGGGCAAGGTTTGGTTGGGGATTGGATTGCTCAGCGTGTTGATCAATCTCCTGATGCTGACTGGTCCTGTTTTCATGCTGCAAATCTATGATCGCGTGCTTGCAAGTGGCTCTGTACCCACCCTTGTGGTGCTGGGCGGTCTGGCATTGGGGCTTTATGCGTTTTATGGTTTGCTGGATGGGGTTCGGTCTCGCATTCTGGTGCGTGTTGGGCAATATGTGGATGCCCAACATTCTGGCCTGACTTACAAGATTTCAACCATGGCACCTGTCTTGATTGGTGCAAAAGCCCAAAATTTGCGCCCGGTGCAGGATTTGGATGCTGTTCGGCAATTTTTGTCCGGGCAGGGGCCTGCTGCGATTTTTGATAGTCCGTGGATGCCTTTCTATTTGATCATCGTCTATGTCTTTCACCCTATCCTTGGTTTGGTTGGATTGGCGGGGGCGATCGTTATTTGTCTTTTGATTGGCTTGAATGAATGGCTTTCGCGCAAACCTAGCCAAGAGGCCAATCGCGAGACTGCACAGCGTGCCATTCTGGTTGAAACTGGTCGCCAAAATGCAGAAGCTATTCACGCGATGGGGATGGTGGAGAATTTGCGAACACGTTGGGAAGAGTTGAACCATCGCTATTTGCACAGTCAGCGGCTTGCGGCTGATCGCGGCTTGCTTTTCTCAACCCTGACCAAGACATTTCGCTTCATTTTGCAATCCAGTATTCTTGGCTTTGGGGCCTGGCTGGCTATTCAGCAGGAAATTACCCCCGGGATTATGATTGCTGCCTCTATTATGATTTCCCGTGCCTTGTCTCCCATTGAGGTGGCTGTTGGGCAATGGCGAGGCTTTATCGGAGCCCGGCAAGCCTATGGACGTTTGCAATCGATATTTGCGCAAATGCCTGAGGGCCAGCCCCATGCCATGGAATTGCCCTTGCCGCAAAAAGAGGTGCGGCTTGAGGCTCTAAGCACGGGTCCATTGGGTGCTAAAAAGCCATTTCTTCAAGGGATTTCCTTGTCATTGAAAGCAGGTGAGGGGCTTGGTGTGATTGGGCAATCTGGCTCTGGTAAATCGACTTTGGCCCGCAGCCTTGTGGGATTGCTTCCGGCTTTATCCGGGGCTGTCAGACTGGATGGGGCTGACTGGGCGCAATGGCCTCAAGAGCGGCGTGGTGAGTTTATTGGCTATCTGCCGCAGGATATCCAGATTTTTGATGGCAGCATTGCCGAGAATATTTGCCGATTTGCCCCTGACGCTTCCTCTGAGACTATTTTGGAGGCGGCGCGCCTTGCGGATTTGCATGAGATGATTACTGCCTTGCCCGATGGATATGAAACAAGGCTTGGATCTTCGGGTTTTGCGCTTTCTGGTGGTCAGCGCCAGAGGGTTGCTTTGGCCCGTGCCATTTATGGCAATCCGTTCCTTATTGTGCTGGATGAGCCCAATTCCAATCTGGATGCTCAAGGAGAGGCTGCTTTAACGGCTGCGATTATGGCTATGAAGGAAAGGGGCGCTGTTGTTGTGATTGTTGCACATCGCCCAAGTGCCTTGGCAGGGGTTGATCAGGTCTTGTGCTTAAAGGATGGCAAAATGCAGGCCTTTGGCCCCAAGGAAGAGGTTTTGTCCAAGGTTTTGGCTGCGGTGCCCAATCAGGGAGCAGCATGATGAATGCAACAGATTTGTCTTCCCGACATAATCTTCAGAAGAGTTTGAGCCACCATTTGAGATGGTCAGCTTTTCTTATTTTCCTGCTCATTGCCGGTGTTGGGCTGTGGCTGGGATTGTTGCAAATTTCCAGTGCAGTTGTTGCCACCGGTTCTATTGTGGTTGAGGGCAATATCAAGCGCGTTCAGCATCAGGAAGGCGGGATTGTCAAAGAGATCCATGTTCGGGATGGGGATCGTGTTCGGGCAGGGGACGTCTTGATCCGACTGGATGATACGGTGCCACGGGCCAATCTGTTTATTGCCGACAAGCAATTGGTGGATTTGCGCTTGCAGCTTGCACGCTTGATGGCAGAGCAACAGGATAGCGAGACACCTGTTTTTCCGGATTTGGCCTCTTCAGCCTTCTCAAGTGCTGATGTTGAAGATTTGCGCTTTGGGCAGCAAAAGCTGTTTGAGGCCCGTCGTCAATCCTATCATGGCCGTAAATTGCAATTATCAGAACAAATCAGTCAGCTCTCAAAGCAGATTGAGGGCCTGAGCGCCCAGCAAAAAGCCAAGCAAGACGAGATTGTTTTGTTGAACAATGAGCTTGAGGCAAATGACACGCTTTGGAAGCGCAAATTGGTTACCTTGACCAAATTCAACTCGTTAAAGCGCGAGAAAGCCAAAATGCGGGGTGAATTGGGGGAGGTCAGCGCCGCTATTGCTCAGGCCCGCAATGCAATGAGTGAGAAAGAGCTGCAAATTCTGCAAATTGAGGAAGACACCCAGACGGATATTTTGCAACAAATACAGGATATCAAAGCCAAAATTGCCCAATTGGAAGAACAGGAAATCACGGCGCTGGACCAGCTCAAGCGCATTGATATTCTGGCGCCTCAATCTGGTCTTGTGCATCAGTCCAATGCGCATACTGTAGGGGGCGTTATTCCGCCAGCAGACGTTTTGATGCTGATTGTGCCGCAAGAGGACCGTCTGATCATTGAAGCGCAGGTTGATCCAGCTCAGATTGATCGTTTATCGCCCAATCAGAATGCAAGGATACGGTTTCCTGCTTTTGATCAACGCACAACGCCAGAAATTGAGGCCAGACTGGATCGTATTTCAGCAGATCTTATTCAGGATCAGGCAACAGGCCTGTCTTTCTATAAAGTGCGATTGATTATCCATGAGAAAGAGCTTCAAAAGCTCAATGGCAAGGATTTGATCCCCGGAATGCCGTCAGAGGTTTATTTGCAAACCGGCTATAGAAGCATTCTGTCCTATCTTACCAAACCAATCACAGATCAAATCCAGCATGCTTTGAGGGAAAGATAAGAGCTGTTTTTCTTATATATTCTCTCTTTTGATGATTGTGGAGATTGAAATGCCTCGGTTTTGCTCTCTTTTTCTGAAAATATGGGTATCTTTTGAGAAAGAGGTTGCGTGTGGGGTTGAAATTTACCAGACAAGGCTTTCTGCCAAGAGAGATGCTCTATTGATGCCCTTTTTTTGATTGTGGGGCTCTTTTGATCGCCTGTATTTTTCTTGAAAATGGTGCCATGGTTCGCTTTGCTGATATGGAGCGTACCTGTCGGAAGGACTGTGATTGTGACTGGATTTGCTGATTTGGGGCTGGATTTGGCCTTGCTTAAAGGGATTGAGGCTGCTGGCTATCATAATCCCAGTCCTATTCAGGAAAAGGCCATTCCGATTGTTCTTGGTGGCAAGGATGTTTTGGGTTTGGCCCAGACCGGAACGGGCAAGACGGCCGCTTTTGGGCTTCCGCTTATTCAAAACTTGATGGCGCTGGAGAGTGAGGTTCAATCGCGGCAGGTGCGCTCGCTCATTCTGGCGCCCACCCGTGAATTGGTGCTGCAAATTGCTGAGGCGCTGAAAGGCTATGCGAAAGGCTCAAATTTGCGCATTTTGAGCGTTGTTGGCGGGGCCTCCATCAATATGCAGATGAAATTTTTGCTCAAAGGGGCCGACATCCTTGTGGCGACGCCGGGGCGTTTGATGGATTTGCATGAGCGCGACGCTTTGTTGCTGGATGAGGTGAATGTCCTTGTTCTGGATGAGGCCGACCAGATGTTGGATTTGGGCTTCATTCATGTTTTGCGGCATTTATCCAAAATTCTGACAGCGCCGCGTCAGACTTTGCTATTTTCTGCGACCATGCCTGCGCCGATTGCCAAATTGTCGAAAGATTTTCAGACACAGCCTGTTCGCATAGAAGTCGCCCCTGCCGGGAAAACGGCGGACAAGATCACTCAAAGGGTGCATTATATTGGCACGCAAAACCGGGTTGATTTTCTCAGAAACTGCCTTGCAGAGCATATGGATGGTGTCAGTGTTGTGTTTGCGCGTACCAAGCGGGGCGCAGAGAAACTGAAAAATGTATTGGTTGAGGCCGGATTTGCGGCCACGTCCGTGCATGGCAATAAAAGTCAGGCCCAGCGCGATAAAGCCATTGCTGATTTTAAATCGGGAGCGGCCAAGATATTGGTGGCGACTGATGTTGCGGCGCGTGGCATTGATATTTCCGGTGTCAGCCATGTTTATAATTATGACTTGCCTGAAGTGCCGGAAATTTATGTGCATCGCATCGGGCGCACGGCGCGTGCCGGGGCTGAAGGGGAGGCGGTGAGCTTCTGTCGTCCGGTTGATATGCATTTGTTGGCAGAGATTGAAAAACTTCTGGGTATGGCTATTCCGATTGCCTCTGGTGAGCGGCCAACGGCAGAAGACATCAAAAAATATGGGGCCAAGCCTGTGCGCTCGGCATCCAATTTCCGCTCTGGCAGCGGACGTGGCGGGCAACGGCAGTCTGCTTCTGGCAAAGCTGGGCGGTCTGCTGCTGGGACTGGTCGTGCTGGTGCCTCTCAACGGTCCAGCAAAAAAGAAGACTGGAATCCGCTTGAAGTTGAGGGGCAGAAGAAAAAACGGCGTCCAAAGAAAAGCGCCAATGAGACCGAGCAGGGGACTGGCTTTGTAGAGCGCTCTACGCCGTCCAATAAAGGGCGGCAGGTGAAAAAGTCTGCCAAACGATCCGCGGCACGGCGCAAGGTTGCAGCAAAGCGTAAAGTGCGCCCTACATGATGGGGGGTGGGAATCGATTCCTCATGCCGTTGGTATCAATCCTTGTGATGGGCTTTGTATTCTTTTGTCTGGTTGCATGTGTTTTGAAAGCGCATGATGCTTTCTCAATGTGAGTTGTTGCGTATTTTCCTATTTTATTCCTTTTTATTTTTTTCAAAATTTCTATGAATGAGAGATGGCAGAAATGCACGGTTTTTCTGTGCTTTGTCGTCTTGTTTTTTCTCGATAAAGGTCTTGTTTTTTTCTGCTTGACGATCATCAAGGGCGGTTGGGGCAACATGAACAATATTTAATCTGCCTGGTCCGTTTGTCGGGGAGAACGACATGAACCCTAAGTCATTTATCAGAAAAACAGCATTGCTTTCTGCTGTTGCTCTTCCATTCGCTGCTTCTTTTGCCCTGCCTGGGGCTGCTTTGGCTCAAGAGCCTCAGCTTTCTAAAGAAGCGTATGAAAGCTCCAAGACCCTGTATTTCCAGCGTTGTGCTGGGTGTCATGGTGTTTTGCGTAAAGGCGCTACCGGTAAAAATCTTGAGCCAGAAGCGACCCGCAAGCTTGGTCAAGAACGCCTTGAAAAAATTATCGCCCTTGGGACTGAAGGCGGTATGAATAACTTTGACGATATCCTGACTGAACAGCAGATCAAGGATATGGCAACTTATATTCAGCTGGAAGCCCCCAAGCCACCGGAAATGTCTTTGGCTTTGATGAAGGATCGCATGAAAATTTATGTGGATCCAAAGGATTATCCAACCAAGCCAATGCATGATCGCAACTGGAAAAACTTCTTTGTTGTGATTGAGCGCGATGCCGGTAAAGTGGCGATTGTTGACGGTGACAAGCATGAAATCATTGCGCACCTTGACACTGGCTATGCTGTGCATGTGATCAAAGGGACTGAAAAAGCAAAAATCGAAAATGCTGCCAAAGATCCGGGCCGTTTCTGGTATACTATGGGTCGTGATGGCAAGCTGACCAAGATCGATTTGTGGCAGACCCCTGACAATATGCGCGTTGCGGAAGTGCAGGTTGCTTATGATGCCCGCGATGTTGCTGTTTCCAATGATGGCAAATATATCGTTGGTGGTGCTTACTGGCCTCCACATTTCGTGATTGTTGATGCGGAAACCATGGAGCCGAAGAAAGTTGTTTCTTCTCGTGGCGTGAATGTTGATGGCGATTATGTGGAAGAATCCCGCGTTGCTGCTGTTTACACTGTTCCACACAGCAATGACGTTCTGGTTTCCATGAAAGAGCTGGGCCAGATGTGGCAGGTTGATCTGTCTGATGTTGAAAATCTTGACATCGTACAGATGGATACATCCAAGTTCCTGCATGACGGGTTTTTTGATCCAACCTCTACCTATTTCCAGATTGCTGCGAACGCTTCCAACCAGATGGTTGTTGTGAACGCAAAAACTGCCAAGCATGAAGCGACCATTGATGTTGGTAAATTGCCTCATCCGGGTCCTGGTGCAAACTGGAATGATCCAAAATGTGGTCCGGTTGGCGGCACGACGCACCTTGGTGAAGGCACTGTGACAGTTTGGGGTAACGATCCAAAAGGTCACCCTGATCAAGCTTGGAAAGTGTGCTATACTGTTGAGACAGATGGTCCTGGGCTGTTCATTCGTACCCATCCGAAGAGCAAATATGTTTGGGCTGACCAAACAAAACACCCGGATCCAGAAGTTCAACAGTCCATTCAGGTCTTCTCTAAAGAGACCCGTGAAATCGTGAAAACCATGCAGCTGACCGACAAGCCGGGCTATGCTGTGGTTCATTCCGAGTTCAATGCCGATGGCTCTGAAGTTTGGGTTTCCATCTGGAACCGTTCGACCAGCCTTGAGCCAAATGGTGAGATCGTTGTGTTTGATGCGGAAACGCTGGAAGAGAAAACCCGTATTAAAGGCTTCTATGCACCAACCGGGAAGTTCAATGTTTACAACCGTGTGAACCACGTCACGTAAGCAGACCTTATCCCTTTGAGAAGGCGGGGTTTCTCCGTCTTCTTTTTTCATCTCATTTCCCGCGAAATGAAATAGGGCCATTGGAGCATATTTCCTAAAAGTGCGTGCGGTTTTCGGACAAAAATATGCTTAGAAACAAAGACTAGAGCATTTTTAATAACGACGTGTTTATTCAAAATGCTATAGCCCTTCACGGTTGGCGATATCCGTTTCCCGCATGCTTATATGCTGGCTAACCTTTGAGGGCTGTTATAAGGACGCGGAGGACGTTATGTCTGACAATTCCGAAAATTCCACAAAAGTTGCTAGCGAAAAGGGCATGTCTGCCTGGCTCAAACGCACCCTGATTTTCGGCGTTCCGCTGACTGGGGCCGCGCTGTTTTTTGTTTTCGGTATTATTTTCTGGGGCGGTTTCAACACTGCGATGGAAGCCACCAATACGATGCCATTCTGCATTTCTTGCCATGAAATGGAGAATAACGTCTATGAAGAATATAAGCCGACCATTCACCATCAAAACCGCACTGGTGTGCGGGCAACTTGTTCTGATTGCCATGTGCCTGACCCTTGGATCCATAAAATGGTTCGCAAAGTGGAGGCATCCAAAGAGGTTTGGGGCAAGATTACCGGGACAATCAATACCAAAGAGAAATTTGAAGCCAAGCGCCTTACCCTTGCCAAGCGTGTTTGGCATACGATGAAAAAGACGGATAGTCGCGAATGCCGCAACTGCCACAATTTTGAAAGCATGGCGCCTGAATTTCAGAAGCCACGGGCGCGCAAACAGCATTTGAATGCCTTTAAGACCGGTCAGACTTGTATTGATTGCCATAAGGGTATTGCTCATAAAAATGTTCGTGATTTGCTGACAGATGAAGAATTGGAAGCTTTGGAAGCGCCCAATCCTGATTTTGTGCGTGTTGTGCCTGAAAGCTATTTGGCCAGCTTGAAGAAAATTGAAGCCATTGAGGCTGAGCAAGCCAAGGCAGAAGAAGAGGCCAAAAAGGCGGCTTCTGAGGCTCTGAAGGCCAAGATTGCCAAGGCTGTTGAGGCTGCTGTTGCCAAAGAAAAAGCCAATTTTGCTGCGGCCAATGCAGCTGAGGTCAGTGCTGGGGTTGCGAGTGATGGTGCCAATGATGGTGCTGCGTCTTCTGGCGCAGGCATCGCTGGCGATATTGACTGGAATGCGGTTGATGAGAAGAGTATGACGCTCTTTTATCCGGGGCAGGCCTCTTTTGAGTGGGTTCAATATGGCAAAAATCACGGCGGAGCTCGCCCTGTGGTCAAAGCTGGTGATCGTTGTGCGACCTGTCATGCCAAAGAGCTGAAAGATATGGGCGCCAAGATTGTGTCGGGGGAAAAGGCAGAAGAGACGCCAATTCCGGGCAAGCGCGGCCATATTGATATGACCTTGCAGGCAACGCATGATCAGGAAAATCTCTATATCCGTATGCAATGGGAAAATGCAGCCCATACGCCTGTGCCATTTGTTGAGGGTGGTAAAATGGACCCGGATAATCAGGTGAAAGTCGCCATGATGATTGCCGGGCAGGATATCAAGCTTGTTGAGCAGGCTGGGTGCTGGGCAACCTGTCACCATGACAGCCGCTATATGCCCCATGCACCGAGTGATGAAGAATATGCCAAGTTCCCAGAAGTGGGTGAGCGGATCAATATCAAAGACGGTGTGACCAAATATCTGGCCGAATCCCGGACCAAGGTTGAGGTAAAGGGGCGTCGTGGCAAACGTCGCGGTGGTTGGCAAAAGCTGAAAGATCAAGGTGATCTGGATGGTCAGCTGGCCGGTGGTGCCTTCATGGATCTGATGCGTTATGTTCCAAGTGTCGGTGGCATCAACAGCTCTATCCTTGCCGAGCGCAAGGTGGACGAGGCCAAGAGTGTGATGGCGGAAGGAAAGCTGGACGGGGATGTCTGGACAGTTGTTCTGAAGCGTCCTTTGAAAGCCTCTGGTGCTGGCGATATTGCTTTGGAGCCGGGCAAAACCTATACAGTTGGTTTTGCAATCCATGATGATTATACCAGTGCCCGTTTCCATCATGTCTCGCTGGAATACAGGCTCGCGCTTGATAATCCTCAAGCCGAGATTAATGTTGTTGGCAAATAACAGACTTACAATGCAAAAGGGCCGGAGAGAGATCTTCGGCCCTTTTCTTTTGTGCTGATTGGCATGGATATGCTGTTTTTGTTTGGGTGGAGTTTTGATTATGACATATGAAATGATTTTGAAATTTTCTGCTGTTTCATTGGCAGCTTTTCTGGGCTTTGTGGGTGTGTCTTCTTTTGCTCAGGCGGGGGAGATGCGTCTGGAATCCAAGCGTGATCCGGCAAAGATTGCCAAGATTTGCGCCAAGGCAGAGGCGCGCTATGAAAAGCTTTATGGCAAAAGCCCTTCGGATGAAAATGTGCATGTTGTCATGATGTATAAATATACATTCTGTCCCGAAGTGATTGATGTCAAATTGGGAGAGACGGTTCGTTGGGTCAATGTTGACAAGCGTACCAGTCATTCGACTTGGTTTAAGGAAGCGGGTCGGGAAGAGGATGCGCGGTTGTTTCCTGATGAAGTGTTGGAGATGACTTTTGACTTTGCAACGGGTGAATTTCCCTATTTGTGCGGTCCGCATTGGGAAAGCGATGATATGATTGGCCGGGTTATTGTGTCCAAATGATCCGTTTTCTTGCTTGTCTTGGCTTTTTTTGTTTGAGCTTTGTTTTTCTCTGCTCTTTTGTCCAGGCCTCTGATCATTATGCCTTGGGGGACTTGGTGCAGGGGGATGAGGTGTTTGCCTGCCGGACGGAAGCTTTGGCCTTGAAAATTCAAAAATCGGGTTTGGCCCCTGAAAATCTTGGCGCTGCCATTGAGAATAATGATTGCTTCTTTCTGGATCGTTTTGATCATGTGCCTGTGCGTTTGGTTTTGAGGGCCAATGACTTATCGGTTTTTGAAGTGGACGCAAAAGGCAGAAATGCCCGCTTGGGTACTTTGTTTGTCGTTGTTCCCTGAAATATTTCATTACATGTGAAATTCTATTGTTCTTTTTGATTGTGTTGCTGCTTTGTCATCTTACATCCCTATAGGACGTGAGCAGATTTATGCTTGTCCTTGATTTGCTCTATCAATATGGGTTTGAATAGAAAATAGACTTGCGATTGCCTTGTGCTTTCAGGCACAACAGGGGTGAATTTGAGTCACCACTTGGATCTGAAGGAGGGCAGGATGAGAAGTGAGAGTTCGGCAGAGCTGACCCTGTCCCATGATCTGGAAGTGCGTGATGATCGTGGTTTGATTTCCCAGGAATTTTTTGATCAGGTTGAAGAGGCGATTGAGCAACGGGATCGCCCCTTGCTGCTGGAGTTGACGCAGGATCTGCATGAAGCGGATATGGGCGATCTGATCGAGGCCTTTGGTCCGCGAGACCGGCAGGATTTTCTTGATCTTCTGGCCGATGATTTTGATTTTACTGCGCTGATCGAACTTGACGATTCCCTTCGTCTGAAGATCGTCGATTCGCTGCCCAATGAGGTGGTGGTCGAAGGGGTTCGAGAGCTTGATTCCGATGATGCTGTTTCCATTCTGGAAGATATGGAAGAGGAGGATCGAGAGGAGATCCTTGCCCAGCTTCCGGTTATGGAGCGTATCCAGCTTAAACGTGCTCTGGATTTTCCCGAGGATTCGGCTGGTCGGCGGATGCAGACCGACTTCATTGCGGTGGCTCCTTTCTGGACCGTTGGGCAGACAATTGATTATATGCGTGAGACGATTGATCTGCCCGATGAATTTAACCAGATTTTTGTGATTGACCCGGCGCATCGTTTGCTTGGTTCCATTTCGCTCAATGTTTTGTTGCGGGCGCGGCGTCCGACCAAGATTTCTGAAATTCTTGATGAAACACGCCATTTTGTAACGGCAGAGGAAGATCAGGAAGAGGTCTCTCGTTTGTTTGAGCGCTATAATCTGTTGTCTGCTGCTGTGGTGGATGAGGGTGAGCGCTTGGTGGGTGTGCTGACCATTGATGACATCGTTGATGTGATCAATGAAGAGGCGGAAGAAGATATCAAGCGTCTTGGTGGTGTTGGTGATGAAGAGATTACCGATACGGTGATTGAGACAGTGCGCTCGCGCTTTACATGGCTGGCGGTGAATTTGCTGACTGCCATTCTGGCCTCTTGGGTGATTGCGCTGTTTGACTCCACCATTGAGCAAATGGTTGCCTTGGCGGTGCTAATGCCGATTGTGGCCTCGATGGGGGGCAATGCTGCGACCCAGACCATGACGGTTGCTGTTCGGGCCTTGGCAACGCAAGAGATTGACAGCTTCAATATGATGCGGGTTGTCTCGCGTGAGGTTTTGGTGGCTTTGCTGAACGGGGTTGCCTTTGCTGTGCTGGTTGGTGTTCTTGCCGCTTTCTGGTTCGAGAATTTTGATTTGGGGCTGGTGATTGGGGTTGCCCTGATTATCAATCTGTTTTTTGCCGGATTGTCCGGGATCCTTATTCCTCTGGGGCTGGAAAAGTTAGGGGCTGACCCGGCTGTTGCATCCAGTGTCTTTATCACCACTGTCACAGATGTTGTGGGTTTCTTTGCCTTTCTTGGATTGGCCGCCTGGTGGTTCGGGCTTCTTTAGAATGTGGCCTGTAAATTCTCTCTGTTTGACTTTCTCTTTTCCCCTTACGTTGCTGTCTTTTGGTTTTGTGTTTAGTATCAAGGGCTAGGGCTTCGTCTTTTCAGTGGCTTTGTCATTGGCAAGGCAGTGAGATGTGCTGTCCAGCTGAAGGTTTGGATTGCAAGAGAGGGTAGGGGAGAGATGCCGCGGATTAAGGGTGTTCTGGAAACGCCGGTTTATGTCGATGATATGGCCAAGGCCAAGGCCTTTTATGCTGATATTCTGGGGCTTGAGATGATGGTCGAGAGCCAGCGCATTTGCGCCTATGATGTGGCACCGGGGCAGGTTTTGATTGCCTTTTTGCGCGGCGTTTGCGATCAGGACAGCCTTGTGAATGGCGATGTTGTGCCGGGGCACAGAATGGATGGCATTGGGCATTTTGCCTTTCGTATCGAGAGTGAGGATCTTCAGGCATGGCGCCTCTATCTGCAAGAACATGAGATTGCTCTGGATAGTGAAGTTTGCTGGCCGGGTGGAGGGCAGAGCCTTTATTTTCGGGATCCGTTTGGAAATGTGGTGGAATTGGGAACGGCGGGCGTTTGGCCAAATGACCGATCTTGATTTTGTTTCGTAAAGCTATTTAGATAATTTATTGATACTTATTGGTAAATTTATCTTTATTGACTTTTACGTAACAGTTGTTTTAATAAAGGCCGGAGGTTGAATGGCTGACTATCTGACAATTACGGAATTGACCAATGAGTTTGGGCTGACGACCCGCACTTTGCGCTTTTATGAAGATGAAGGGCTGATTAAGCCTGTGCGCAGGGGGCGGCAACGTCTTTATCGGCCCAGTGACCGTACCCGTTTGAAGTTGATTTTGCGGGGGAAACGGCTTGGTTTGTCGCTGGGGGAAATCAGCGAAGTGATTGATATGTATCGCCAACCTCCGGGCGAAGCTGGACAGCTTGCCATGTTGATGGAAAAAATTGACGCAAGGCGAAAAGATTTGCGCCAAAAGCTGGTGGATATTGAAGAAACAATTGAGGAACTGGATGCGGTGGAGGAAACCTGCCGTATGCGTTTGGCTGAATTGAGCGATATAAAAAGCTGATGGAGTGGGTCTTTCGCCAAGAGTTTGGCGGGAGAGAGTGTGGCACATTTTGATGTAAGGGTTGAGGCTTACAAAGAGCGTGTTTTGGCCAGTTTTGCCAAGCAAAGCTTTTTGCGCACTCTTGGTGCGCAAGTCACCCATATTGCCCCCGGTGAGGTTGATATCACGCTTCATGCGAAAGAGGGGCTGGAGCAACAGCATGGCTTTTTTCATGCTGGTGTGACCACCACGATTATGGATTCGGCAGCAGGCTATGCTGCTTTTTCCCTCTTTGGCGCTGGCGATGGCGTGCTTACCAGTGAATTGAAAGTGAATTTGTTGAACCCGGCTCGTGGCGCGTTTTTGCTTGCCAAGGGACGGGTGGTCAAGCCCGGCAGGATGCTGACCATCTGTCAGGGAGATGTTTATGGCGCGGTGGATGGCAAGGACATTCATATCGCGACAGGGCTTTTTACCATGGTGCGGGCTGAGGGGCTGGAGCCATAGGTGGTGCGATTGTTGCCATATCGAGATTGGCGAGCGTGACAAATGGCTTGCCCTACAAGACAAGTGGAGAGAGAAATGAGTGGTCTGATGTTCAATTTCAATCTGGGGGAAACCGCTGACATGTTGCGTGATGCTGTGTCAGCTTTTGCCGCAGATGAGCTGGCTCCGATTGCGGCTGAGATCGACAAGAATGACGCCTTCCCCCGGGCGCTATGGAACAAGATGGGCGATATGGGGCTGCTTGGCATCACTGTGCCGCAAGAGTTTGGCGGTTCTGGTATGGGCTATCTTGAACATGTGATTGCGGTTGAGGAATTGTCCCGTGCTTCTGCTTCTGTCGGTCTGTCTTATGGGGCGCATTCCAATCTGTGCGTCAATCAGCTTAATCGCAATGGCAGCAAGGCGCAGAAGGAAAAATATCTGCCCAAGCTGATTTCTGGTGAACATGTTGGGTCTTTGGCCATGTCTGAGCCGGGGGCTGGTTCTGATGTGGTATCGATGAAATTGCGGGCTGAGAAAAAGGGCGATCATTATGTGCTCAATGGCTCCAAAATGTGGATCACCAATGCGCCGGATGCTGATGTCTTGTTGGTTTATGCCAAGACGGAGCCGGAAGCGGGTCCAAAGGGGATCACGACATTTCTGATTGAGAAAGATATGCCCGGTTTCCGGGTGGCGCAAAAGCTTGATAAATTGGGTATGCGTGGCTCTTCCACTGGCGAGTTGGTGTTTGAAAATTGTGAAGTACCGGCCGAGAATGTCGTGGGTGAGGTCAATAAAGGCGTGCGGGTTTTGATGTCTGGCTTGGATTATGAGCGCACGGTTCTGTCCGGTGGTCCATTGGGCATCATGCAAGCCTGTATGGATATTGCCATGCCTTATGTGCATGAGCGCGAGCAATTTGGCCAGCCGATTGGCACTTTCCAGCTGATGCAGGGCAAAATTGCGGATATGTATGTGAATATGAATGCCTGTCGGGCTTATGTTTATCAAGTGGCGCAAGCTTGTGATCGTGGGGAGACGACCCGTCAGGACGCGGCGGGTGCAATTTTGATTTCGGCTGAAAAGGCCACGCAAATGGCGCTGGAGGCCATCCAGATTTTGGGCGGTAATGGATATATCAATGACTATGCGACCGGGCGTTTGTTGCGCGATGCCAAGCTGTATGAGATTGGTGCTGGGACATCTGAAATTCGCCGCATGTTGATTGGTCGCGAATTGTTCAATGCCACCGCTTAAAGGTGGTTTCTGTTTCTATTTGTTTTGAAAGACCGGAAGACGGGCTCGTCTTCCGGTCTTTTTTTGATGGTTGCGCTTTTTATGGGTGCTTTTGTGGGATGCGGGTGACAAAAAGGCCAGTCACGATAAGGACCAAAGCCCCCCAGATTTCAATGGGGACTGTCTCGGACAAAATCAGAGCGCCCATGATGACCCCAAAGACCGGAATCAGGTTCAGGCCCAGCGCAAAAAAGCTGGCGCCAACAGTGCTAATGAGCCGGTAGCGCAAGATGGTTGCCAATCCGGTTGGTAACAGGCCCAGATAGATCAGGCAGGCCCAGCTTTTTGCGTCTATCTTCTCAAAATTGGGAAGGCCTTCCCATAATCCGAGCGCCAGAAGCTGAAGGCTGCATAAGCCAAGAACCAGCGTTGCCAGTCTTGTTGGTGGAATGTCGGTGATTTTTCGCACCAATGCACCGGATAGGGCATAGCAAAAAGACGCGGCCAAGACGGCCAGCAATGCAAGAAGCGCTGTATCTTCCACATCATTGAGGGCTTGGCCGCCCACGACCAAGGCGATGCCGCTGAAGCCAAAGGCAATGCCGAGCAATTTGGGCCAGCTTATTTTGTCATCCTTTGTGGTGAAATGGGCCAAAACCAAAGCCAGCAATGGGCCGCTTCCCAATAACAAAGAGGTGACGCCAGCGCTGATGGTCAATTCTGCCCATGAGATCAGCAAAAAGGGGATGGTTACATTAATGAGGGAAAAGAAAAGCAAAATGATCCAGTTTTTTGCCCCTTTGGGTAGGATGATACCGCGATAGAGCATCCAAGGCA
>JAOXSH010000132.1 GCA_025800145.1 Cohaesibacter sp. | reverse complement strand
AATTAGGGCTGACACCAGATAACTACCCTAAGGACAAAGGTAAAGCGGCTGGATATGCAAAACGATAAGAACCCGATTTAAAAGTCCTGACCCAGTCATTCCCCCTAGAGCATTTTGAATAAACACGTCGTTATTCAAAATAATCTAGGGGAGAGGACTGGATATGAATCCTAAAAGTCTCATATCGAGACTTTTAAATCAGGCGCTAAGGGAAAAAACAGGCTACAAACAGACCAGAAAAGCCGATCATAAGACATCTTAAAGCGTCTCAGAGTAGGGCGCCACGCAACGATGGTTAAAGACAAAAATGCGGGCAAGGCAGAGCCAATCTCGAACGAGGAAAATAGTAACAGAAAGACATCCAGAAAAGAAAAGCTTTGTTTGAATGTTTGATCTTGCCTTGCTTATCTCTTGAAGAGTGGAGCAGAAATCCTCATAAATATTATGGGATTTAGCCCTAGAGTATTGTAATAGATGGCGCCTTATTCAAAATGCTCTAGTCTTTGTTTTAAGCATATTCTTATTCGAAATCCGCACAGGTTTTGAAGAATATGTTCTCTTGAAGGAATTAAAAGTATGGCTCTTCGCCTTGATGCTGCTCAAGCTGATTTTGAAACTCGTTTTCAAGAGTTGCTCTCAATGAAGAGAGAAGTTTCGGAAGATGTTGATGCAATTGTTCGTGGTATCCTTGGGAAGGTTAAACATCATGGGGATGAGGCATTATGTGAGCTGACGGAGCAATTTGATCGTTTTGATGTCCGTAAGACCGGATTACGGATTACAAAAGATGAAGTTGATCAGTCTGTCGCCAGCATTGAGCCAAATGTGATGGATGCGCTGAAATTGGCGCGCGATCGTATTAAGTCTCATCATGAGCGCCAAATGCCCAAGGATGATCTTTATGAAGATGCTCTTGGTGTTCAACTTGGTTCTCGCTGGACGGCGATTGAAGCGGTGGGCCTTTATGTTCCGGGTGGACTGGCGGCTTATCCATCTTCTGTGTTGATGAATGCGGTGCCTGCCAAAGTGGCAGGAGTTGAACGTCTTGTCATGGTGGTGCCGACTCCCGATGGTGTGTTGAATCCATTGGTATTGGCTGCAGCTCACCTTGCTGGTGTTGATGAAATTTATCGCATTGGTGGTGCTCAGGCCGTGGCAGCGCTTGCTTATGGAACGAAAAGTATTGATCCGGTTTATAAAATTGTTGGTCCGGGCAATGCGTTTGTTGCAGCTGCCAAACGTCAGGTCTTTGGGCTGGTTGGCATTGATATGATTGCAGGGCCCTCTGAAGTGCTTGTGTTGGCAGATAAGCATAATGATCCTGACTGGATTGCTGTAGATTTGCTTGCCCAAGCTGAACATGACACAGCGGCACAATCTATTCTCATTACTGATGATGCTCATTTTGCTGATGCGGTTGAGAAGGCCGTTGAGCGGCAATTGCACACTCTGCCAAAAGCTGAGATTGCCGGGGCCAGTTGGCGTGATTTTGGTGCTGTGATCACTGTGCCAGACTGGGAGCATGGCATGGAATTGTCCAATCGTTTGGCACCGGAACATCTGGAATTGGCTCTGGAAAATCCAGATTATTTGCTCGATAAGATTCGCAATGCTGGAGCCATTTTTGTTGGTCGCTTCACACCGGAAGCTGTGGGTGATTATGTTGGTGGATCCAATCATGTGTTGCCAACTGCACGTTCTGCTCGCTTCTCCTCTGGTCTTGGTACGCTTGATTTTGTCAAACGCAGCTCTATTTTGCGCTGCAATGCTGATAATTTGCGTCAGATCGGCCCTTCGGCTGTAACGCTTGCCCGTCAGGAAGGGTTGGAGGCCCATGCCCGTTCCGTAGCCAAGCGTTTGAATATCTGATGGTTGATTGGTGTTTGTGCCCCGAATCCTTTGGTTTTTGTTCTTTTTAAGAGGCATTTGACATGACAAGAATTAACAGGCAAATAAGGAACAGACGATAAAGACAGGATGACCGAGCCATGGCCGCAACACTATCCCCCACGGGTGATGAGATAGAGACCAAGCCCGCACAAGAAAATAATGAGATCAGTTCTTTTCGTCTTGTAGGGGTTACATTGGATCCTCAATCTATTCAGCCAGCGAGTGCTGATATAGAGCATGAGCGTGCGGTTGCTATTTATGATTTGGTTGAAGAAAATAGCTTTCAACCAAATGGCCATGAAGCTGGGGGGCCTTACAAACTGGATCTTTCTCTTGTTGAGCGCAAGCTGGTTTTTAACATTCGATTGGAAGATGATAGTCTAGTTATTACCCATATTCTGTCTTTGACCCCGTTTCGTAAAATCGTCAAAGATTATTTCATGATTTGTGACAGTTATCATGAGGCCATTAAAACCGCGACGCCTTCGCGGATTGAAGCTATTGATATGGGGCGTCGCGGGCTACATAATGAGGGATCACAAATCCTGCTCTCACGCCTTGAAGGTAAAATTGATACTGATTTTCAAACCGCGCGGCGGCTCTTTACGCTGATTTGTGCCCTACATTGGAGAGGTTGAGTATGAGCGGTGGGGCAGCCCGGCCTGATGCCGTTCTATTTGCCTGTGGAATGAATGCAATCCGCTCGCCTATGGCGGCGAGTTTGGCCCGTCATCTTTTTCCCGGTGCGTTTTATGTGGAATCTGCCGGAGTGCGTAAAGGCAAACCTGATCCGTTCGCAGTTGCGGTTATGGAAGAGATTGGTCTCGATATTTCTTTGCATCAACCCCATACATTTGAAGATCTTGAAGACAGCTATTTTGATCTTGTTATTTCACTGGCGCCAGAAGCCCACCATAAGGCGTTGGAAATGACACGCACCGAGGCCATTGAAGCTGAATATTGGCCGACACTGGATCCTGCGCTGGCCAATGGCTCTCGTGAACAGATTCTTAATTCCTATAGAGCAGTGAGAGATGGCATTTTAAAACGCTTGAAAGAGCGTTTTGACTGGCGGTCAATGCCTGGAGGTTAAAAAGTAAGGCGTGGTGTGGGCTTGACCGCCTTGTCATTGGCTTCCTGACCCGGCTTTTGCCACTTTTGCGTAAATAAAGGTTCACAAGCGTTGTTTGCTGGGCTAGTGTGCGGCCAAATTTCCAATCTGGATCATCTTCTTACATGAGAATGTAAGGATTCTGTGCTATAGTCGTTATTACAAAACATGGTCAAGATCGGCCAGCCCTTTGCATTTTCATGTAATTTTATGATGGTTGTTTCATAAAATCGGGTCAACAGATTATAGCCAAACGAAGAGGACGTTTAGAACGCGCATGGCGAAAGAAGAAGTCTTGGAATTTCCCGGTGTTGTCACCGAATTGCTGCCAAATGCCACTTTCCGGGTGAAACTGGAAAATGATCACGAGATTGTTGCACATACGGCAGGACGTATGCGCAAAAACCGCATTCGTGTACTTGCTGGCGATAAGGTACAGGTCGAAATGACCCCTTATGATCTGACCAAAGGCCGTATCACTTATCGCTTTAAGTGATTAAGGTGTAAGCTTTTATCCCTGTCTACCAGAGTGCTTGAAAAGGCTTTGCTTGTTTAAAGCAGTGAGCCTTCTCAAGTAGGCTGGTTGGTTTTTTTAGAATTTGTTGCTATGTCTGGTTCAACACGCCTTGTTCTGGCATCGGCCTCTCCGCGCAGATTGCAGCTTTTGCAACAGATCGGAATTGAGCCGGATGCTTTGAAGCCTGCCGATCTTGATGAAACACCGCAAAAAAGCGAGCAGCCGCGTGCTCTTGCTTTGCGTTTGGCGGAAGAAAAGGGTCGGGCTGTTGAAGCTAGCTTGAAACAAGATCCCCGTTTGGCTGGATCTTACGTGCTGTCCGCTGACACTGTGGTGGCTGTCGGGCGTCGTATCTTGCCTAAACCTGCTTTGGCCGAAGAGGCACATTCTTGCCTTTCTTTGCTTTCTGGTCGCACCCACAAAGTCTTTACCGGTGTTGCCGTGATTACGCCGCAAGGTAAAATGCGTTCCAAATTGGTACAAACTCGCGTGCGTTTCAAACAGATTAAACATGATATCGAGCCTTATATTGCTTCTGGCGAATGGCAGGGCAAGGCTGGTGGCTATGCAATTCAGGGTATTGCCGGTTCTTTTGTTGTGAATCTGGTTGGCTCTTACAGCTCGGTTGTTGGTTTGCCTTTGCATGAAACTGCTAATCTTTTGGTTGGTGAAGGCTATCCATTGAGGATGAAATGGCTTGGCGGTGTGCGCTAAATCTTCTTTGCTGCTTTGAAAGACATATTCGCTCGATATAATGTTGTCATGAGAGCCAGAACAAGCACATTGTGATTGGCTTTTGGCATCCTCTATGAATGGAATAATCAGTCAGATGATTTTAGCCAATGGACAGTCTGTTAAACGTGCCAAACCGTGCCCAATTTGCGAACAGCCCTCAAAGGCAGACAGCTTTCCCTTTTGCTCTCAGCGTTGCAAGGATGTTGACTTAAGTCGTTGGCTTAAAGGCTCTTATGCTATTCCTGCGATGGAAGAGGATGATCCTGATGAGGATGATTTTGTCTGATTGTAGACAGACTTTTCACACAGATTGGGGAAATGTTCTTCAATTGTAGAAAAAACAAAAACCGCTATAGACAGGGCAATATGAACCTTCTATAACGCCCAAACAAATTGTAGCGCTACTTAAAACGCCCTGCAAAAAGTGCCCGGATAGCTCAGTTGGTAGAGCAGCGGATTGAAAATCCGCGTGTCGGTGGTTCGAATCCGCCTCCGGGCACCATTTTCTCCTATATTTTTCAATGATTTAATCATTCTGTTATCAATTCTGTGTAGTTGGTTTTACACTTTTTGGGCGAAAATTTTACAAATTTTTTCTTCTTGCGTCTACTTCTTGTGGCGAGGCTTTTTTCTTTGCATAGGTGTGCTGTAATCTTTGCACAGCGATGCCCATCCAGAAATTCCTATTTCGGTTGACTTTAAGTGGCTCGTTTATTTGCTCGGGCAAGTCAATTTTATTCGAGCTATTGTGACCGAGCTTCGGTTATCTTGATGGTCCGATAAACCGACGATCAGATTGATCTCACAGAGAACCGATCCAGCTCATTTTAGAGCATATTTCCGAAAAGTGCGTGCGGTTTTCTGACGGTAACGTACAAAATCTTTCGCACATTTGATTTTTAGGTTGCTTCCTTCATGATTGATGAAGGGGGAAGAATTGATGAGTGATGATAATGATGGTGCCACAATTGACAATGTCATTCGGATTGATGAAGGCCGTATCAAAGATCACCTTGGCGAGATGGTCTCCGGGGTACAGCCGAAGAAGCCTTGAATGCGATGCTTGATGCGGAAGCCGACCGTCTTTGTGGCGCATCGCGATATGAGCGCAGTGAAGCTGAAGATGCCCAAACTTCGCCGCCAGACTTTTGAGACAGCGATTATCGAGCGGTATCAGCGGCGAGAAAGCAGTGTTGAGGAAGCACTGATCGAGATGTATCTGGCGGGTGTTTCTGTTCGACGCGTTGAAGATATCACCGAGGCTCTATGGGGCACGCGTGTGTTACCAGGCACGGTTTCGAACTTGAATAAGAAGATCTATGCCAAGATTGAGGAGTGGCGTCACCGTCCAATTGAGGGCGAGTATCCATACCTCTATCTGGATGGCATTGTGATGAAGCGAACATGGGCTGGCGAAGTCCGCAATGTCTCCTTGCTGGTTGGCAGCGCTGTATGGTGCATTTCTACCGCACCATCTTCAGTCATGTGCCATCAGGCAAAGTGCGTGGAGTGACCCATATGCTTAAAGCCATTCACGCACAAGAAAGCCGGAAGGCTGCCCAGGAGAAGGCGGACGCTGTTGTCGCCGAACTTCGTGACCGACGGATGACCAAAGCCGCAGAATTGATTGAAGAGGCGATTGGGGAGACCCT
>JAOXSH010000131.1 GCA_025800145.1 Cohaesibacter sp. | reverse complement strand
AATTAGGGCTGACACCAGATAACTACCCTAAGGACAAAGGTAAAGCGGCTGGATATGCAAAACGATAAGAACCCGATTTAAAAGTCCTGACCCAGTCATTCCCCCTAGAGCATTTTGAATAAACACGTCGTTATTCAAAATGCTCTAGCCTTTGTTTCTAAGCATATTTTTGTCCGAAAACCGCACACACTTTTCGAAAAATATGCTCTAGCAGACCACCCATAAGGGTATCATGACGGGCGGTCTGAAAAGGGGGAGAGGTTCGTTCTAGACTTTTAAATCGGGCTTTTAGAGTTGAAGGTGGGCGTTGTGTCTGAGGTTTTGGATGACTTGTTATTCTCGCGCCGCTCTGTACGGGCCTTTTTGGATGAGCCGGTTGCTCTGGATGATTTGAAGGCCATGTGTGTGGCGGCGCGTTCTGCGCCGAGTGGGGCCAATTTGCAGCCCGGGCGGTTGCATATTTTAACTGCTGATCCGCTTGCGAACTTGGTTGTAGATTTGCAACAAGCCATTGCAGATAATCGCCCTTTTGACCATGGGTATAGCTATTTTCCAAAGCCTATGCCGCCTTATTTAAAAGAACGTCAGCGGGCGGCGGGTTATGCGCTTTATGAGGCTTTGTCGATTTCGCGGCGCGACCTGGAGGGACGGCGGGCTCAATTTGCTCATAATTACCGCTTTTTTGGTGCGCCTGTTGGCGTCATTGTTACCATTGAGCGGAGCATGGGCAAAGGCTGCTTCATGGATTTGGGAATGTTTTTAATGAGCTTTCTTTTGAAGGTGGAGGATATGGGCTATAGCGCCACAGGCATTGGGGCGATGGCCAATTATGCCAGTGTGATTGAGCAGAATTTGGGGCTGGGTGATGACGAGCTGGTGGTATGTGGTCTTGCTATTGGTAAGGCTGATCAAGCTCATCCCGTCAACCAGTTTCGCACGCAGCGGGCCGGGCTTGAGGAATTTGCGCAGTTTTATGGTTTTGAGCGCTGAGCTTAATTTTTCTTGAGAATCAGCGCGGTACCAAGGCCACCAGCGGCGGCGATTGCCGCAAGGCCAATGCCGCTCTGGTTGCATAAAATGTGATAGAGGCGTGTTGCCAAAATAGCCCCTGATGCGCCAATGGGGTGGCCGCGCGCCAGCGCCCCGCCATATTGGTTGACGATTGTCTTATCCAGCCCTGCTTTTTCTTGGCAGGCTATGGCTTGGGCGGCAAAAGCTTCCATAATTTCAGCATGAGTGATGTCAGCTTTCGTCAGGCCGCTTTGGTGCAGGGCTTTGTCCATGGCTTGCACGGGGGCAAGGCCGGGTATTTGCGGGTCTGCACCAAGGCTGGCTCCTGCGACAATCTCTATTGTGTTTCCCTTAGAGCGTTTGGCAATGTCCTCATTTACCACCAGCACAAAGGCGGCGGCATCTGCTGCTACAGCCATATTGGCGCTGGTAATGGTGCCGCATATGCGTTTGGCTTTTTTGCAATGGCGCGGGCTAAGGGCGCGGGTGAAGCTGTCTTTGTGAAAGCCTGCAATGGGCACCAGTTCCGCTGCCAGCAAAGCGGGTGGTGTGGCGCTGGCGCGTTTGTGGCTTTCTATGGCCCATCTATCTTGCTGGTCTTGCGTTATATTCAGCTGTTCCGCCAAGGCATGCGCTGCCTCTGGCATTTGGGGGTCACGTTCTGGCCATGGGGTGAAGGGCGCTTGGTCATAGGCTTGTGGTGCTGCACCATCTGAAAAGGTGTGATAACGCAATGGACGGCGCGAATAGCTCTCTACCCCGCCAGCAACCACGCAGTTGCATTGGTCGCTTTGGATTAGGTTTTTTGCCAATATTATGGCATCCAGCCCCCCTGCACATTGGCGATCAATGCTCAAGCCTGCCACATTTTGCGGCAAGTCACTTTCCAAGGCGCAAATCCGCGCCGGGTTGCCACCGGGGCCAATGGCATTGGCCACAATCAGCTCATCAATCTGGCTTGCGGGCAGGGCTGAATCTGTTAGCAATTGGGCAATCACTGGCTTTGCCATATCTTGCAAGGCCAGCTTTTTAAAGGCCGTGTTGCGCGGTGCAACGGGTGTGCGCCGTGCGGCGATGATATAGGTGCGGCTCATTCTTGTGTCTCGATCCAGCTTTGTAAGGCTTGTAAATTCATTTTGCCGGATGGCAATTTGGGTAAATGATCGCACCTGATAAAGTCTTTTGGCATGGCAGGTGGGTTAAGCTTTTGGCGGCATATCTGGCGCAGATCATCCAGCAAAGTGGGGTGATTGTGCGCGCCAATGATGGCAATGATCCGCGCACCGCGCAAAGCATCTGGCATGGCCAGAGCTGCGCACTCTTCTACACGCGCATCGCTGAGCAAAAGCTGCTCAATATCTTGCAAAAAGACATTCTGATCAGCCACTGTTGCCATACGGCTTTTGCGCCCTTTTAAGAAAAGATGGCCCGCCTCGTCCAAATATCCCAATTCGCCAATGCTTAAAAACTTTCCTTGCCATATTGTGTCAGCCGTTTCGCCTTTGGCGTAGCCTTCAAACAAATAGGGGCTTGAGACCCATATTTCACCAGTCTGAAAAGGCGGCAGAGGAGCGTAGGGCGGGGTGATTGCGCGAATTTGCAAAGTCACCATAGGATAGGCTTTGCCGACTGAGCCAATGGGGCATGTCTCATCACTTAAGGTTAGAAAGCTGGTTTCGCTGGCTCCATAAAATTCGCAAATTTGCGCGTTGGGAAAAAGCTGTTTCACTGCTTCCAGCAAAGTTGCATCCAGCTTGCCACCACCAATCATCAATAGGCGTAAGCAGAATATGGGCGATTGCTCTATGCTCTTCGCTGTTTTGCCAACTTTGGTGCTATGAGCAAGCAACCTCAATTGTGTTGGCGTGGCATAGAGAACAGAAATTTTATGCTCTGCCAGAGCAGTTCTTTGCGCTTTTGGGCCAAGGGCTTGCAGCATGGCCACATCTGCCCCATGGTGACAAGCCTCCAGCACAGCATAAAGCGTCAGCGAGTGGCCAATATGGCCCAACAAGGCATAGCAATCTGTCAGCGACAGGGCAAAGAGGTCGCCATTTCTTTCAAAGCTTTTAATCCAGCTTTGCGGGCTGCGCTGAATGGTCTTTGCCTTGCCTGTAGAGCCTGATGTATCGCAATACAGCCACTGTTTGGCTTCTTCTTGGCTTGTCAGACAGTTTGCGCTGCTCTGGCTGGCAAAAATAGACCGCTCCGCGACAATAGCATTAAATAATGGTGCCAGCGAGCCACGCTCCCCCGCCACTATGCGGCTCGCTCTATTCAGCCGAAACCGAGGCCACTGCATCATCCCGCCCGTTTCTCTTCTCTCTTATGCTTCACTGCATTGTTGCACTAAAATATGTATTATTTCAATGTTCGGTGGGCGAGAGAAGCCCGCTCCCTACCATTGATAAAAAAGACAATGGCTCATGCATAAGCAGGGAGCGCCCCCAAAGAAGAATTGCAGCGCTTCTGCTGCATTCTTTCTGGCCTCTTCCACGCTATCATCAGCAGAAAAGATGGTCTCGAATTGAGGAAAACGAACACCATAATTATTGCTGTCACCTTCAATCAGTGCGTAATAATATTTCACGTTTCTATCTAATCTTTGCGTTCATATTTTAAATGATTAATTTGTCTATTCTGCATTAAACAATACCAAATTGATCGCGGCTGGACTACGATTTCTGAACTGTTACAATCAAAGCCTCCCGCACCACTTCTTCATCATCCTTGCCAATGCCGATATAAGGCCTGGCCGGGATCTTGACGCCCTTGCTGAACACAAAACCATTCTTGCCAAATGGAATGCGCAAAGTTGGATAGCGGCGCGGTTTAATAGCGGCACCATATTGCATCACCCAAACCTTGGGATGATTGAGATTGGTGCCAACTTCAGCTTTGTTACCATCTGATTTATGATGGATGGAGCGGCGCAACTCCCCACTATCGCGCAATATGCCTTTACTCGATCTACGATTGGACAAAGTGAGTGCTGACAGATCGCCCCATTTATCGCGATCGGGGCTTTCTTCATTCTCAAAGCGATCCACGGTCTGATCATAAAGTGTCATCGCCACGTGACTTCCTGCAGTTCATTCTGGAGGCCAGATGTATTGAATCGAAAATAAACGCCATCCATTTGAAATTGCCTCTTTGATTTGCTATATAAGAATTGAACCTGTTTAGGGCCGGCGCGGGACCAGGAATATTCAGGTTCACAAAAAGCGGCGCGCGTCAGCCGCTTTTTTATTGTCTGATTTCCCCACGACGAAATAGCAAGGCACCACGCCTCCACATTTCCAATTGATTATAGTTCGGCTTGCGCTTTGTCTTTCGCCCAGTTTCGGCATTGTAAACAGTCGTTCCTCGCCAACCTGCAGGGCCAGCCTCAAATATGATCAATCCGGCAAGATCATTGAGCGATTTCAGATATCGACGCCGTAAAATCCATCGTTTCGCGGCCTCATGCCACTCCCAATCAACCCAGATTTCATCTGGATTCCTCAAGGCATCTGCAAGCTGAAGCATACTTGTGGCCCTGCTATTGTTCAGCTTCTCAACAGCACCGGCTTTAATCACCAGTTTACTTGAGCCATCAAAAGCCCTGAAAAGATCGTCCGAAACAACAACAACATGACCTACTGCATCCCTGAATAATTCAGGTGCATCACTCGAAGCACCAAATTCGCCGAGAAATGCATCAACATAATCTTGCTCTGGTAAATCACGCTGCATTTTTGGCTTTTTGGACGGAACAGCAAAATCTTTAAGTGGAACCAAAGGATCGAGACCCGGCAGCTCCATTTGCTTTCCTATTGGGTGCTCAAGTTGCGGCTGGACTACGATTTCTGAACTGTTACAATTGTAACAGATGAGCAAGTGACGCTTCCTGCGTTGCGGCTGGACTACGATTTCTGAACTGTTACAATAATCCCAAATGCCACCAAACCATGCAACAAGTTGCGGCTGGACTACGATTTCTGAACTGTTACAATCGATCAGCGTTTCTCCTCCTATGCGGGATTGTTGCGGCTGGACTACGATTTCTGAACTGTTACAATGTAAAATTGTAGTTAGTTGCTGAATCTAATGTTGCGGCTGGACTACGATTTCTGAACTGTTACAATATGCAACTGACTTTTCGGCTGCTGCTGGTTGTTGCGGCTGGACTACGATTTCTGAACTGTTACAATCCTGAACACCATAAATAAAGATGTCATTAAGTTGCGGCTGGACTACGATTTCTGAACTGTTACAATAGATCGGTGATATCGCATTGAAATATATGTGATTTCTCCGATTTTTTGTGAAAAAAAGACGGTAAATATGGGTCAAAAAAGAACCAGTTGATCGTGTTTTTTTCGGCTATTTTGTCGCCCTTGGTCATAAAAACGAATCATATTTTCATATTGTTTATCGGTGAATTGCAGGATTTGCACATCGCCTTCAGTGGGTAAATTGCGTTCTATTTTGCGAACACGGGCATCGAAGCCTTCTTTTCCACTAACAAAACGAGCATAAACTGAAAATTGGCTTCGTTCAAATCCTTCATTCAATAAAAATTCTCTGAAACGGGTTGCCGCTTTGCGTTGTTTTTTTGTGTCGGTTGGCAAATCAAACATAACAAGTATCCACAAAACACGATATCCACTTAAAAAGGTTGCACGCATTTTCTTTATCCCTCATTCAGGGAAGCCAGTTCTATGGGGCTTGGAAAATGGGGGTAAAGGATTTGGTCTTTCTTCTCTTCAAAGCTCTTTACTAGACTAAATGCCACTTTGTTGGATGCATGGGAAAGCGGGCATACAATATCGCCGATTTGTACGTCTAACCTTGTCAGCCGTGAAAATTTGCTTTTTAGCTCTGTGGTTAGCTCGTCTTGCGCATTTTGTTGAGATTGCATGACGATGCTATCGACAAGGGGGCGGAAGGGTTCCACCAAATCATCTGCCAAGGCAAAGGCATTGGCCCGATTGCTATGAAATAGCCCGATAGTGGGGGTAAGCCCTGCTGCTACAATAGAGCGCATCATCATGGAGCGCAGGATGGTATAGCCATAATTGAGTTGGGCATTGTGGCCATCTGCGCTGATATTTCTGCGAAAGTCTTTCCCCATTAACAGGGGCCAATAGCGGCGCGCGGCTCTTGCCTCTATATTGCCCTCATCGCCCACTTTTACCTGTTTGGCGAGCTCGCGCACAGGAATGTCTGGCAAGGCAAAGGCTTTGAGGCAATCGGCCTGTGTGTGGATTTTCTCGATTACAATCCGCTTCCATAGGCGTTTGATCAGGGGTTTTGTGGCGGCCCACTGGGCGCGGGTCCTAGCCCCTTGCAGGCCGTGATTTTCCAAAGGGCACAGAACTGCGTAGGGCGCATGGTTGGAACCGCAAAGCACCAAAAGCGAGCCTTGCTTTGCCAAGGCCACAAGCAGATTGTTGGAATAGGTGATGCCGTGGGCATGGACGATCACGGCTAAAATGGAATCAAGCGGCACACGGCCCAATTCGCATTTATTTTCTTGAACCACCAGAAAGCCGTGATCTTTTTTCAGATGACGATTATCGCTTGCAATTTCTATAATTTAGGACGTAACCTCATAAATCTGGTGCATTTGGCGCTTAAATGGCCCGGTATCGCGCGGAAAAGTGTGTAGGATGGGCTGGTTGCCCATTCAAACACTTTGACAAGGCGAGAACGTGGCCATTTAAACGTCCGCAGGATAGGGCTTATTTTTTCTCCCACGTCGTCGTAAAGATTTGAAAATGAACCACATTGTCTGCATCTTTACTCCTAGTGGGAGAAAAAATAAGTCTCTACCAAATGTATCACATTTATGAGGTTACGTCCTATCCATTGGCCAATCTGCTTGTAAAAGTGATTGACCAATAGAATAGCAGAGAGTGCCCGCTTAAAGTGTATTTTTTTCTTTTAATCTTAACTGGCCTATTTCATTGATATAGACCTGACGCGCTCCATATTTTTGAAGGCTGGATGCTGATACACGTATATAATCAAGAGGGTCTTCTTTGGAGCGGCATCTTGCATCGGCATTGGCCTCATTATGGGCGACCAGATCCAACCTTTGTTCACTCAATTTGGCAATGATCATTACTTTGTTGCCTGTTTTGGGGTGATCCAGCATAAGGGTGTCTTTTTTGTGCAAGCGCATTAGGCGTTTGGCGGCGGGGTGTGGTTTTTTGTTGATGGTGCCTTTGTTGGCTTCAAAGGTGGTGTAGACCACGCGCTCCCATTTGCCATCTGGCAATTGCCAGATTTCATAGCAATGGTTGCTATCGCCCTTATAGCCTTTATAAGCTGTGCCTTGATCATTGGTGATGGGAATGACCTTGAGGGCTTGGGCTATGCGCACATGGCGAATGCCCTGATAGGGGCCTTCTTTTTGGCTAAAGCGCTCCAGCTCTTGGGCTACATCTTTGTCAGGGACATTGCGTAGGGCTTCCCATAATAGATCATATAAATAAGGGTCGCGGATTTTATCCAAATCCTTGTGGGTCAGCTCCATAAAGGGTTTGCGGGTCACGACGATGGGTACCCCACTGGGGCTGGTTTCCTCTGTTAGGCCATAGGCTGTGTCATTATGCAGCTGGCCAGATGTGCTGCTTTGCCCCTTTGGCAGGTTGGTGCTGCCTGTTTTGCCATGGTCGGGGCGGTGGCTGACAATCATGCTGTCCAGCTTTTGGCGAATGGAAGCACGAAAGCCCTCATAAGGGTCACGAATATCGCCAATCACCTGATCAAGATTTTGTTGTTTGCGGTTGGCTGAGGCTTCCTGAATGGCTTTGACCAAGCGGCGGTCGGTGGCGGCGACGACGGCTGCATCAATAGCATGGTGGCGGTGGTCGCTTCTGTTTTTGGCATTGGCTGTTCCAGCTTCGCTAACCGAGAGGTCAAAGTTCAGGCCCCAATGGCGGCGGAGCATTTCTGTCATGCGGCCGGGAATGACCCAGACGTGATTGCTGCCTTCGCCTTTTTCGGGGTAAAGGCATTTTAAATATTCGGTGGCAATGCGAGAAAGATATTGGGTATCCACCAATTGCCGATCCAGAAAGTCTTTTTCCTCTTCAAAACGATCCATGGCATCTGAGGCAAAGCGCCAGCGCTTATTTTGCGGCATATGGGGAATGAGCGGAGAAATTTTGTCCCATTGCGGGCCGTTACCCCAGCGCTCCCAAGGGGATTTGTTGCCCTTGTCGCGGTTAAAACTGCGCAGGCACAGAGTTTTGTTGGCGCGTGAATCATCGAGCGTGCGCGAGTAGGGCAAGATATGGTCAATGTCGCAAGACCCATCAAACAGCATGGTTTCGCTGATTTGAACGCCGCTATAAGGACAGCGGCGGTGCAGCACATCATTGCTTAAATCTTCCCACAGGCGCAGCAGTAAGCGGTTTGCCCCATTGTTGCGCTGGCCCATTTCTTCCAATTTTTTGCCGCGCTCAATTGCCTCTTTGGTGTTTTTGGCAATGGTTTGGTTGACCTTTTTCTTCTGGTCTTTGGAGAGTTTTAAATCGCGGGCCAGTTCCAGCACAATTTGTTCTGGCAGGCCATAGCGGGCAATGATGCGATTGAGCAAGCGCCGTAGCTGGTTCAGCCCGATATGCACTGTTGGATTGGTGATGCGGCCATAGCGCTTGACGTCATCATCATCCGGGTTGGAGCTGCCGGGAATGACGTGCCGTTCGAGAATTTCGCCATAATAGGGCAGTTCATCAAAGCATTCTCCGGTGCGAAAATCGCTATGATGGCCATAGACATTTATGCAGGCTTGGCTATAGGTGATCACATCTTCTTGCAAGGCAGGCAACAAATGCTGTGTAGCGGTGATGCCAAGGCGGCCATAGCCTTCGGGCATGGGCGCATTGGCAAGGGCTTCGCATTGATCATCGCAGAGCTGATAATTCTCATATAACCAGCCAGCAAATTGGTGGAAATCCTCTTCACTTTCCAGCGCTTGCTTTTTCTCGATAATTTCCCATTGCTGTTGCCAGGATAGGCTGGTCCAGCGGGGGCCGAAGCATTCCTTATGGGCGAAAATGGCGCGCACTTTATCGCAATCAAGGCCTTTGCGGCTGTCGCTTTCTAGGGTGAATTGTTCGCGTGTGCCAAGGCCAATGGCTTTGGCCAATTGCTTAAAGGTGATGGTGGCACTGGAGAGGGTTTTGACCGTTTTGCTGTTTAACTTCAAAATCAGCGCATCGCGCTCGTCCAGCGTCAGGCCGCGTTTGGGCTGGCCGGGGCTTTGGATTTGCAGCTGATTGACGGTTTCATACAAAATACGCTGCTGGAAAAGCGGATGGGCCTTGGCAAGGCGGCGGTCTTTTTGCGGCTCAAACAAACAGCGGCCCACTTCTGGCGCTTTTAAGGGGCGCTGATAAAAGATGGTGTCATGAATGTCTTTGTAAAGGTCATCCGTCAATTGTGGGTGAAAGGCTGCTTGAGCGGCCCATAATGCATCAAACTCGTCTTGCAAATGTTTGCGCGTAGGGTAAATCTCGTAACCCATTTCGTCTTTTTGGGTGTCTGGATTGTGGCGTAAGGTCAGGCGCGAGCGCACGCTTGGCTCTTTGTGCGGTTTTGGTGCTGCTGTGCGCAGCATATGCAGATATTCGCCAAAGGTGCGGGCATTGGTCTCTTTTATTTTTGCATCAAGGCGGGTGCTGGCGCTTCTTATTGCACCTGCCTCATTATCGCGGCTATCGGTTTTGCGGTTGGATTTGAAGCCTCGGCGCTGGTTGAGGTGAAAAAAGGCGCGGCCCAGTTCTGTTAAGTCCAGCTTTTCATCCAGCCCTTTGGCGCGCAGGACAAAGGGGTCTAGGTTTTCCAGCTTTTTTTGCTCGGTTGGGTCTTTGGGCATCAGGCCGCTGGTGGCCATTTTTTTCATCAGGCTTTTGCGGCGGCGCAAATAGCGGTCGCGCAGGCGGCGGGTGGCACGGGCCGTGCGGCGGTCTTTAGCCAGTGATTCTTTTGATTTGGGGTCGCGGCCATCATGAAAAATCCGCACACCCCCATCAATGGTGCTTGTTATGTGCCCCTTGTCATCAAGCCTATAAAGCCACCAGCCAATCGAATTTGTTCCAATATCAAGTCCAAGGCGCATCGTTTTCATTTTAAAAATCCAATTTTTAATTATAGTTATGATACTTTACATTTTGTCGTTATTGCTGTAAATAATAAAATTATGGAAGCAAAGGTTTGTGTGAACGCTCGGGTCCAAACCGGTTATGTGGCAATTCAGTTACTCCGTTTGACAAAATCAAAGGATAGTTCAAATATCCGCTTCCAAATTTTTGTTTTGACAAGCTGTGAAATTGTCAAAATTGTAGTTAGTTTCGACTGGACTTGCAATTGAAGATTGTGTTATCTTCATTTCATTCAGAAATCGTAGTCGAGTTGTTAACAAGCATTCGATTGCACCACATTTAAAAACGGGCTGCGGCCCGTTTTTTTGTGTCTTGCTTGTGTGCCGCCTTCAGTTTTTTCATTCTATATGCAAATCTTTTATGCCGTTGGTATAATACAAACCCGAACGAGATAGAGACAAAATTTTGCAGATTGCCCGCCTGCAAGTCCATCTCGATGTTGGAAATGACCAATTTCAGGCCATCCTCGATTGGTTCGCGGATGCGTACCGGCTGGGCAATGTCACCCCTTGCCGTGTAAATCGACAATTGCTCTTGCAAATGCTCGGTCATTTTCAAAAAAAATTGGCGCGTTCTGTAACATTCCCGGCATATTTCTGGGACGTGATGCTGGGTTGATTTGGGAAAAGCAGATGGTTTTATCTGTGTGCGAGACGTAACTGAAAGCCTTTATAGAATGATGTGGTGATCTTGAAAATTAATATTTGAATATAATAATCATATTTTGACTTCAAGAGGCAGATTTCAAGAACGATCAAGGCTGTCCTTGATAAGGAAGGGCCGGGTTTGCTTGATTGTTGATATAATCAGCTGCTTGAACCGCCCCATGTTGCGGCTGGACTGTGATTTCTGAACAGTTACAATCAAATCATTAGGGCTACGAAAATGACGGTTGACCCCAAAAACTTCAAATCCGCGTTGGAAATGACAGGATTAAAACAAGCCTCTTGATAGTGCTCTTTGTTCTATCACAATCCGGTTTTGTTGGTGGCTTGCCTATATTTTGCTTATAGTGCATATTTTTATTCTTTTTAATTGATATTTAGAACAAAATTATGTATTATGTGAATGCGAGGAGGGGGCGGGCTTGTCCCGCACAGGAAAGAAGGAATAAGGAAATGAAAATAGCTCATATCCAACTCCTAATTTCCTTGGTGCTGATAGCAACAAACATTTGGCACTCTTGGTAAGAAGGACGGCGCCTCTTGCTTTCGTGAGGGTCATTGCCCTCCCAACATAAGGCAAAAAGCATGGACGCTCAAGTTTTTCAAAATTGGCTTGATCATATGGGCTTAAAAAAAGGCACCGACCTAACCAGAACGCTTGGCTGGCACCGTAATCATGCCCAAAAAATCATGAAAGCAGTGAAAGCAGGCGAAGCCGTTGAGCTTAAGAAAGTTGACGAACTCGCTATGAGCGCCCTTGCTCAAAACCTCAAACCATGGAGTGATTATGACAGATAAAAAAGTGCAAATCCTGTCCATCGGGTTGACGCTGGCCATTCTGGCCGTTGCTTACCTTACCTTTGGATGGTCTTTCCCGATTTAAGAAAATATCCCCGCCCCGATTTTTGGGGTGGGCTTTAAACCACGCCATTATCATCATAAAACTGATCTGCATGTTGCGGCTGAACTGTGATTTCTGAACTGTTACAATTTGCCCAATCTTCATATGCAGCGCGCAAATGTTGCGGCTGGACTACGATTTCTGAACTGTTACAATCTCTGTCATCCACTGGTGGCGGTCGGTCGCGTTGCGGCTGGACTACGATTTCTGAACTGTTACAATGTCGAGACGGTCAAGGTTGTCGCGCTGCGAGTTGCGGCTGGACTACGATTTCTGAACTGTTACAATATCGTCGGTTTTGGGGTGACCAACAACGACGTTGCGGCTGGACTACGATTTCTGAACTGTTACAATCGATAGAGTGAGGGGAGCCTGTGCCCCATCGTTGCGGCTGGACTACGATTTCTGAACTGTTACAATGGGCTTGATTGTTTGTGGTGTGGCTGAGGTGTTGCGGCTGGACTACGATTTCTGAACTGTTACAATTAAACGGCGCAGATCTTCAGCGCCCCCTGAGTTGCGGCTGGACTACGATTTCTGAACTGTTACAATTCCACCCGGCATCAATGACGAGCGAAGCCGGTTGCGGCTGGACTACGATTTCTGAACTGTTACAATTAAAACTTCTTTGGGCGAAAAGGATGGAATGTTGCGGCTGGACTACGATTTCTGAACTGTTACAATACGTTGAGAACGATGACAATGTCCAAAGTCGTTGCGGCTGGACTACGATTTCTGAACTGTTACAATGAAGCCGATCGAAACATCCCAACGTTTGACGGTTGCGGCTGGACTACGATTTCTGAACTGTTACAATAGATCGGCAATATCTGATTGAAATATATGGGATATTTCTGATTTTTTTCGAAAAAACCACGCGATTCAGTTTGAATTTGTGCTGGATTGGTGTGGTTTTTTTCATGGGATGTCGCGATTTTCTTCTCATTCAGGTGGTTTTATGCCGTTGGTATAAAAGGCCGGTGCCTTGCTCCGTCCCCGAGAGCAGACACCGGCCCCGAGCGGGTTACTGGTGTGGTGAGCAAGGTAACACCGCTCATTCTGGTCACAAGCCGTCTTTATGGCGTTATGTGCCATATGGGCTTGAAGCTTTATGCGCGTATGTCGGATTTGTTGGTCAGTCAAATCTGATTCGCGGGGATGATGTTTTAATTGTTAGCTGTCGTGAAAAGGCCGCGCTGACAATAGTTGGCAAATTGCTCTTGGCTCATTTTTTCGCCTCTTACCTCCAGCAAATCGGCAAGGAGTGAGAAAATTTGGTCCGTATCGCCTGCAAACAGGGCTTCGTTGATTGAAACAGCATATTGCATAGATAAAATAGTATGTGTTTTGTCAAAATCCTTCATGAAACGCCTCTTCAATATATCATTTGAGGCATTCCACCCTGGTGGCCGGAATGTTAAGAACCTTCCCATACAAGAGGCACAGCACTTTTGGGCCGTAGGCCTTGGACATAGCGACTGTCACCCGGCCATAGGACCGAGTATGGGAGAGGTTCTTAAGCCTCACACCGTGGACTTACACGTGTGCAGCTAAAGTGTGCCAGATTGTGGGGGTGGTGGCAAGCAATGTAGGCGGGATTTTATCCGATCGGTGGATGAACGGTCATGCCTGCACAAAAGTTGCGAATATGCGAAATTTATGAGTTTTCGCTGAAAGCTGCGCATAGCTTTTGGAAATATGCCCTAACGGTAAAATTTCTTGCGTGATAATTTGCCAAGGCCGGGATTGAGGGAATTGGTGGGGTCGATATCCTTGTAGAAATTGGCAAGATCGGGTTTTGCCTTATAGAGGTGGCCGACATTATGCTCGGCTGGATATTCTGCGCCGCGTTCATCAAGAATTTTGAGCATTTTGGCTTTTAGGTCTGCCAGATCGACGCCCTTTTTGACGATATAATCCTGATGGAGCACATGGCAGAGGAAGTGGCCGTAATAAAGGCGGCTGATAAGCTGGTTGTTCAGCTCTTGGGGGAGTTGTTCCAGCCAGTCGCGATCATTGCGGCGCAGGGCAATATCAAGGGCCAGAATGCCTTCGACCTTTTGTTCGTTCAGCGCCATATAGCGCACCGCGGCCCCGGCGGCGGCAAAGCGATGCAGCCCTGCTATTTTGCCCTCTCGGGCTGTGCAGGCAAAAAAGTCGCCGTCTTTGTCGGCAAAGAAGCTTTCGAAATAGCTGCGCGCTTCCTCTATGCCCTCATCACGGGCTTTTAGAATCAAATGATGGCTGTAGCGCTTCCGAAAATCCTGCATTTTTTTGGGCAGGATTTGCGGCCATAGGCTGGATGCCAGTTGCATCATGCGGTCTGTCAGATTGGACAGGGCGGGAATTTTGTTCAAATAAGCATCGATTTTGCCTTTGAGGGCAAAGAATATTGGCAGGCGGTCAGTGCCGAGCCTGTCAATCATGATGATGGTGTCTTTGCCATATTTTTGTGTCAGGTCGTAGCAGTCCTGATGCATATATTCGGCTGAGACGGGCAGGGTTTCAAAGCTGGACAGGATGTGGCGGCGCAATTGGGTAAGATCGGCGGGATCGTTGGTGCCGATGTAAAAGACCTGCTCTTGCTTGTTTTTGGGATAGGTATCGAGGCGCACAGCAAAGACGGCCAGTTTGCCCGCGCAACCGGCGGACTCATATAAGCGGCGTTTGTCGGCATTGAAGCGGGCGGGGCTGTCGGCATCGACATCGCGCACGCGGCCCTCATAATCGCTGTCAGAGGCCTTGCGGTTGGTGGCTTCGATATCGCTTTGGCTATAGTCGCCTTTTTCCAGCCGGGTGAGGATTTCTTGCGCACTGTCACCAAGCTCAATGCCCAGATGGTTGACCAGCTCCAGCTGCCCGTCTTTGGTGATGCGGGCAAAGAGCGATAGCTCGGTGTAAGAGGGGCCGCGCTCAACCAGTGAGCCGCCGGAATTGTTGCAGACGCCACCAATGATTGACGCCCCAATACAGGAGGAACCAATGACTGAATGAGGCTCGCGCCCCAAAGGAGCGAGGCGTTTTTCCAGCGCGAACAGGGTTGCACCGGGAAAGGAGATGACCTGTTTGCCCTCATCCAGTGTTTGAATGGTATCCATGCGGCGGGTATTGATCAGCACCACGTCGCGGTCATAGTGTCCCTTTGGGGTGGAGCCTTCGGTGAGGCCGGTATTGGCGGCCTGCATGATGACAATCACATCAGCGGTTACGCAGGCTTTGAGGATCTGCCATTGTTGCAGCAAGGTGGCGGGCTGGATCACGGCCAGCACCTGACCTTCGCCAGAGCGAAAGCCTTTGCGAAAAGGTTCGGTCTGCCGCTCGCTTGTCAAGACATGGCGCGTACCGACAATGTCCTTGAAGGTCTGGATCAGGTCTGTATGGGCCATGTCTTTTTTCCGTTTTTGTAGGTTCTAGAGCATTTTGTTTCTAAGCATATTTTTGTCCGAAAACCGCACACACTTTTCGACAAACTATGCTCTAATAGGCGATCGAGGGGAGCCAAGTTGCAAGTTCTGGCCAGAGAAAGACAAAAGCAAGGCCCAAAAGCTGCAAGAGCACGAAGGGGATGATGCCTTTGTAAATGTCTGTGAGTTTGATTTGCGGCGGGCAGACGCCTTTTAGGTAAAAGAGCGCAAAGCCGACCGGGGGCGTCAGGAAAGAAGTTTGCAACGTGACAGCCACCAGAATGACAAACCAGATGAGGGCAGGCTCATCAACCACACCAAAGCCGGGAATGTCTAGCCCCAAGCCATTGACGATGGGGCGCATCAAAGGCAGCACGATCAGGGTAATTTCGATCCAGTCGAGCACAAAACCCAGCAGGAAGACGATGAAGAGGATGATCAGCACGGTGCCTGTAGCATCAAGGCCCGCACCGGCAATCATATCTTCGATCAATGCATCGCCCCCCAGCTCTCGCAGCACATAGGAAAAGATGGTTGCACCAAGGAAGATGGCAAAGATATAGGCGGTGGTGTTGAAGGTGGATTTTAGCACATTGACCAATTTGCGCAGTGTCAGGCGGCGATAGCCCAAGGCCAGCAGGGTTGCGCCAATCGCGCCTATGCCAGAGGCCTCGGTCGGTGTGGTGAGGCCTGCAAAGATGGAGCCAAGCACGGCCAAAATCAAAGCAAGGGTTGGCAACACCGCAAAAGCGACATCCTTGATAGCGGACCAGTCCGGGCGTTTTGCCCCTTCTGGCACGGGGGCGACATCGCGCTTGACCAGTGAGAGGATGAAAATATAGCTCAGATATAGCACGCCGATCAGAATGCCGGGAAAGACTGCGGCCATGAACAGATCGCCCACAGAGAGGGCCATTTGGTCGGCCATGATGACCAGCATGATGGAAGGGGGAATGAGAATGCCCAAAGTGCCAGAGGCGCTGACGACGCCTGCGGCAAGGGTGGGGGCATATTTTTGTTGCATCATGGAGGGCAGGGACAAGACGCCCAACAGCACCACAGAGGCGCCAATGATGCCGGTGGAGGCGGCCAGAATGATGCCAATCATGGTAACGGTGATGGCAAGACCGCCGCGCACGGTGCCAAAGAGACGTTGCATGGAGGTCATTAATTTTTCTGCCACGCCGGATTCGTCCAGCATCAACCCCATGAAGATGAACATGGGCAAGGCGACGAGCACGGCATTGGACATGGTGGCATAGACGCGGTTTACCACAGCTCCAAGGCTGAGATAATCAAGGCCGGTGAGGGTTTCTTCCAGTCCTGTCCAGGTCATAAAGCCATTGTCAAAGAGATAGGCCACGCCGCAGAAAGCCACGCCAACGCCTGCCAATGTCCAAGCCACCGGAAACCCGGTAAAGAGCAGGGCAACGAAGGTCAGGAACATGGCAATGACCAGCTTTTCCTCGGTGGTATGGACGAGGAAGGTCAGAGCCACTGCCACCACGGCAAATCCGATCAGGGCCCAGAGAATGAGGCGCAGATCTGCGCCTTCGCGCTCCTTAGGTGCATCGACAAACAAGGCATGGGCGTCATGGATCAGGCGGGCAAGGGCGGCAAGGCCCAGCAGGACAAAACTGATCGGGATGATGGCTTTAAAAGCCCAGCGGGCTGGCAGGCCAATGGGGCTGTTGGAGCGCTCGTTGACGCGCAGGCTTTCCGAGAAATAATCATAGCCCTGATCAACCATCAGATAGATGAAAGGGGCCAAAAGGGTGAGGATGCCAATGACCTCGATAATGCGTCTTGCCCGTTCGCTGAGCTGAATATGGAGCAAATCCACCCGCACATGACTGTCTGTAACAAGGGCATAGGAAATGCCGATCATGGTCACCAGACCATAGAAATGCCACTGGATTTCGTCCAGTTTGGGATAATTCTGGTTGAGCAGATAGCGCATTGTGACTTGTGACACAATGGCTGCGATGAGCAGGAGATTGGCCCACATGACGATATGGCCAATGCCTTTGATGGCCTTGTCAATGCCAACGGCTATGGCTTGTTTGTCCTGATCTTCATGTTCGAGGATGGTCTCGTAAAGTTCGATCGGATCATCCGTTTGAGGGAATTTGTCAGCCATCTTGATCTCCTCACCAGACCTTTGGGCCATTTTGGCAGATATGGGGTGTTTTTGCAGATCTTACTTATCAATGAAAAAAGGGGCGGTGCTTGGCCACCGCCCCTTATCAGATGCCTTATCCTTTATTTGCGGGGCAGGAAGGCATTTTCTTTCCAGATGGCATAGCCGTTGCGGAAGGATTGCATGTCGCCCAGAACCTTGGCAAAGAATTTGTCCTTGCCTGCTTCTTCTTTTGCGACTTCGTCCCATGTTTTGCGGAAGGTGGCCAACATGTCGTCATTCCACTTTTTGATGGTGACGCCATTGTTGTTGACATTGTCCAGCAGTGCATCATGCTGAATGGCTTCGCCTTCGGCAAAGCTGTCGGTCATGGAAGCTTTGCAGGCATTATCGATGATGGCTTTATGCTGGTCTGAGGCCTTGTTCCAGACATCTTTGTTGATCAGCAATTCAAAGACGGTTGCCTGTTGGTGCCAGCCGGGGAAATAGTTGAATTTCACCAATTTGTGGAAGCCAAGGCGGGCATCAATGGCAGGCATGGAAAATTCGGTGGCGTCAATGGCGCCTTTTTCCAGAGCCGGGAAGATTTCGCCGCCGGGCAACAGGGAGGTTGCAACACCCAGCTTTTGCATGACCTTGCCGCCCAGACCGAAGAAGCGCATTTTCAGGCCTTCCAGATCTTCAACCTTGTTGATTTCCTTGGCGAACCAGCCAGAGGTTTCTGGTGCGATGATGGCGCAAGGCAAGACTTTGACGTTAAAGCCTGCCTGATCATACATTTCCTGATAGAGGGACAGGCCGTTGCCATAATAGAGCCATGCGAGATATTCGCCAGCTTCGGGTCCAAATGGCACGGCGGAGAAGAGGGGAGCAGCTGGAATTTTGCCTGCCCAATAGCCAGCGGTTGTGTAGCCGGAATTGATTTTGCCAGATGAGACTGCATCGAGAATTTCAAAAGCTGGCACCAGTTTGCCGGGCTCATAGACCTTCATTTTCAGGCTGCCGCCGGACATCAGGCTGAGCTGTTTTGCAACTCTTGGAATTGGAGAGCCGAGGCCGGGCAGAGAGGTTGAAAAGGCAATGGGTGTTTTCAAGAGCAATTTGTCTGCTGCCACTGCGCTGGTTGCAAGCGGAGCGGTGAGCATGGTTGCGGCAAGCGCCAGTGCTGCGAATGATTTTTTCATCAGTCTTCCTCCCAAAGATCTGGTCGATTTCAAAGCCATGATGTGGCTATGGCGTAAGGCATTGAAGGGTCAATCCTTGCGAGGTAAATAAACTTTACCATCATATATAAGTCAATAATTAATTTTACCACTTGGGCCGAATTTGCCTTTGCCAGTTTTTATCTTGAGGCTTATGTTGTAAAATGTGGATTGAATAAATTATTGTTATTCATGATTTTATCTATTTTATTTGGTTTTCACGTCTTGCGTCTTATGCGCCGTTATTTTTTGGCGCTTATGGTTCTTTTTCTCGACCAAAGGCTAGGAAAATGGTGATTTCGAATTTGCAATCTTGGATAATCCGGCTAGAGTTGGCGTATAATAGTCACTGAAAGACCTGTGAAAATGCCTTCTGATCTGTCTCTGTCGCCAAGCCCTTTCGAACCTGTTGCCCATGAAAGTGTGGCCGATGCTGTGGTTGATCAGATTGAAATTCTGATTGTCAATGGTGTGCTCAAGGAAGGGCGGCGGTTGCCATCGGAGCGGGATTTGGCTGACCAGATAAAAGTTTCGCGTCCCAAAATCCGCGAAGCGTTGCAGCGGTTGGAAAATAATGGTCTGATCACAGTGCGCCATGGGGAGGGGGCATTCGTGTCGCGTTTGACAGGCCGGGCCATGTCGCCTGCCTTGTTGGCGCTGTATTCTCGTCATGGCGCGGCTTTTTATGATTATCTTGAATATCGCAAGACGCAGGAAGCTTTTGCCGCCAGATTGGCGGCGAAACGGGCAACCGAGCATGACAAAAGTCGTCTGAAACGGATTCTGGATGATATGCGCACCAGTTGGGAAGAGGATGATATTGAGGCCTCACGCGAGGCCGATATGAATTTGCATTCGGCCATTGTTGATGCCAGCCAGAATACCACCCTCATTCATATGATGGCGTCCATTTATGATCTGACCCGGCAGGGCGTTTTTTATAATCGGGATTTTTTGCGTACCATTGATGGATCTGGCGAAATTTTGCTGGAGCAGCATATTGTCTTGGCCAGTGCTATCCTTGAAGGGGATGCAGAGGCGGCGGAGCGGGCGGCGCTTGTGCATTTGGACTTTGTGGAAGAATCTTATCGTCTTTGGCAAGAGCGGGTGCGGCTTGAGGGCTTTTCCCATAAGCGTAAAATCCTTGATGATATGGATAGAGCCTTGCGTGGACAGTGATTTTGTTCTGATTTTGCGTTATCGCTTTTATGGCAGATTGCGCAAATGCTCATAATCCAGTGCCAAAAGGCCTGAATTGCGCAGGGTTCGGTTGGGATAGTCTTTGTTGGTGATAAAGACTTCAATATCGAAACTTGGTTCCAGATAGAGCAGTTTATGGGCGGCGTCATGGGCCTTTTGTGTTTGGCCAAAATAGGTATAGAGGCTGATCAATTGCCGCAAAGGTGGCCGGAAACGAGGGGAACGTCTTGCTGCTGCCTCGGCCATTTTTAAAGCTTCTTCATATTGGTTGTTGGCGATGCAGGACAGGCAATGATAGAGATCCCACCAATGGCGGAAAGCAGAGCCTTGGGCGATTTTGTGACTTTGCCGGGAATAGTCATAGGCCCTTTTGCTGTCGCCGCCAATCAAACGGGTTGCGGCCATGGCTTGAAGGGCAAAGGCGCTGGAGGGGTTCTTTTCAAGGGCCGGAGTGGCCAGATCAACTGCAAAATCCTCATCGCCAAACATCATCACTTGCACCAGAGCCAGCAAGGACAGCACAAGAGGATTGCTTGTTCCCTCATAGAGGCATTGTTCGACCAGAATTTGCGCCTGCATTTTCAGGGCCTCTGTATCCTGATCAAAACGCTCAACCAGCTGAATGGTGCGGATCAAGGCTTTCCATGCCAAAAAGACGGGATTTGGCTCCAGACTATAGGCCAGATCAAGATTGTGGTCTGCGCTGGCAAGGGAGGTTTGGTCAAAATGGAAAATCTCGCGAATGGCGCGCTGCTGATGCTGTCTGGCAGTGCGACGCGGATCGCCCTCTGGCATGGAGCGGGCGGCTTTTTCCATGACGGATTCTGCAGCGTCAAATCCGAGGCGATGAAAATTGATGCCCTCCATGAACGGGATTTTGGTATCCAGTTTGATGGTGTCTGAATAGAGCAATTGCTGGTTATGGCAAGAGGCAATATTCATCATCAGCAATTTTGCGCCGCCATTGTCAATCAGGTTGCATGTCAGATCAATGTCCGCCTTGCGCGGTATGGCTGGGGCGCAAGTTGAGGCGGATTGTGCGATGATGCAGTCAGCATCCATGGAATCGACGATGGATTGGCCAAGCCGATAAGAGGCATGTTGGGCCAAAAGCTGGTCTTGTGTCTCTGTCTTTTTGTCTTGGTTTTGGCCTGAGCTTTGCTCTGTTGTCCCTGTGCAGCGAATTGTCAGACGCTGGGGTATGTCGCCCTGTTCTGCCATATGCAGCTGCCGCTCGGCATCGAAATGGGTTTGCATCTCTTTGTGCCAAGCTTGAAAGGCCTGATCCTGAATATGCATGCCTTCCAGAAATTCAAGATTAGTCTGGTCTGGATCACCCAAGGGCAGCGCAATCTCAAAGATGTTGGGGGCGAGTGCAACAATCTGTCGGTTGCTGATTAATGGTTTTGTTCCATCCTTGAAGATTTTTCGGATTGCCATTAAGGCTTGCCGCAGGCTGCCACTTGCCTGTTCCGGGGCGCGGTCGCTCCATAAATTGGATTCCAGCCAGCGGCGAGAGCGCTCATATTCTTGGGAGGTTGCGAGGATTGCCAGAAGAGCGCAGGCCCTTACGCTGCGCGGTGTGATATCACTGCCATCGTGCAACAGAACCTTGAAGGGTCCAAACAGCTGAATTTTCGCAAGTGTCTGTGGCATTGCTTTTTATTGCCTCCATCCCATTAAAGCATAAAATCACAAAACGTGTCCAAAAAGAAAGCTCGTTATGCGTTTAGCGTGAATTTTCCGTGATTTCTTGCGGTTTGGCTCATTCGCAAATTGACTTCTGGGCGATAACAGAAAATTTTAATTGGACATTAATAACTTCCAATTGGGACAGGAGCAGAGCATGCCTATTTCTGGTGGTAAGGGAGGTCATGGCGGCCACGGAGGTCATGGCGGCCACGGTGGTCATGGTGGCCACGGTGGTCATGGCGGACATGGTCATGGGTCCAGTCATGTCGGCAGTTCCAGTTCTCCTTTTTTAAGTGTTGCTCTTGTAACCACCCGCGATGGTCTGCATTTGCCATGGGATGGTGAGGCGCAAGTCTCTACACCTGTTCGCCAAGGGCGAGATGCCTGGAGTGCATTTGTTGCCATGGATCGCCGCGAACGCAATTATGTGGTTGATCGCATTATGGGGTCGGAGATTTCCCTTCATAACAAAGGGGATGAGGATTCCAATGCTGCACGCAAGGTCAAACTGTTTGGCAAGACTGCTTTGACGCTGCATCGTCCCAGTGTTGAGGAATTGCGCGCCCAGCTTGATCAGGTCATGAATGCCTCGCATTTGCGTCTGGATCGCTTGGAAGAGATTGCGGTTCAAATCAGTGATATTACGTCCTTCTTTGGGAATTTGCTGTCTTTGCAGGCGCATAGCACCGAATGGACTTTGGAGCTGATTGATGCGGTTTTACGGCTCTGTTCTTCTGTAACCTATCCGTTGAAAATGCAATTTGATTGTCCACGCCCGATTGCTTTTGATAATCGGGTTCAGCCAAGTATTCAAACCCCGACCCATGGCACATGGCCCAGCGGTCATTCAACCGAAGCCTTTGCGGTTGCGACAGTGCTTGCGGCGTTGAGTGGCAATGATAACTGGATGAGTGCACAGGAAGCGATGTTCCGCTTGGCGGGTCGTATTGCGGATAATCGCACTGTTGCCGGGGTTCATTTCCCTTCTGACAGTTATGCAGGTGCTTTCCTTGGGGTTACCATTGGTCAGTATGTTGTGGCCATGTGTACCGGCGATGACGGTGATTTGAAGAAACGCAGTTATGAAATTGACGATTCCAGCAAGGATGATTTTATTCCGTCTGAATTGGAAAAATTGTTGGAAGAATCTTGTAAAAAATGGTCAGGCAAGGTTGGGGATCCAAATCCTATCCTTCATGAAATCTGGCATTTGGCCCAGCATGAGGTTGAGCTGGCAAACTGATACAGTAAGGGTGCGGACCTTTTGAAATTTCCTGATTTGGTCCCCGCTCTCTTGTTGTTTGATTGATCTATAAGAGTATCAGAAATTTAATAACCAAAGCCTTTTCCAAGATTGTTTTATAACCAAACCATTTTAAAAAAGTGAAGCCTGGATCATGTTATGATCCAGGCTTCTTTTTTGCGTGCTGTGCAACTGACTTTGTGTGGGGACTTCAATTGCGGGCGAAGGGATTGGCCAATGAAACCGCTTTCAGCCTTCCCCTTATATTCTGACCAACAAAACGGCTGCTACGTTGTTGGGCACGCTCTCAGAATAGTCAAGACCCCTTCCCGGTTTTAGGCTCAGGGCTAAATTAATCAGTCCTGAGCCTAAAACCGGGAGGGGTCGTTTGTTACCATATCTATTTGGTTTTATAGCTAGAGCATTTGTTTCTAAACATATTTTTGTCCGAAAACCGCACACACTTTTCGAAAAATATGCTCTATGTGATCGTTTGTATCAGAATCTATCCTGACCTGTTTCAAGTGGGTTTGGCGTATCAATAATACCATCGCCCAATCTGGCCTTGTCTTTGTCTGGAACCGGAATGATGACAGGGTCATTGCCGGTCATTTCCATCAGGGCCAAATGGCGCGCTTCGAGTGGTGCTGCGGCACTGGTGCCGCTCAAGCGGGAGGTAGAGCCGGACAAAGTTCCACTGGCAATTTTACCAATCAAAGACGGGCTTTCTTCCACAATATGGGCGCGTTTTGGCTGATTGCCTGACCAGTCGGCACCTTGTGCACTATATCCGGCAGGCACCAATTCTGTTGCGCTTTCCTGTTCTGCGGCGGCAACGCTGTCGATGCTGTCGCCCAATGTTTCGGGGAGCAAATGGGCTGTTGTTAAGGCGCTGTTGCTGCCTTCATGTGTGATGGGGCCATCGTCTCCCAGCCCGGTATAATCTCGATATTTATGATTCCACAAATGGGCTTTCATATTGTCGAAATAGGATTGACGCCCCCGGCTTACATAACCGGGAGGAGTGTCATCACGTTGAATTTGCAAAACAAATTCACGTGAGCCAGAGGCGTCGATAACGTCCAGCTCATAAGCACCAGCTGGGGCCAGCAAGCCGCCATCAGCCAGATCGGCTGTTGGAGCGAGAGAGAAAACCAGCATAGCTGGCTGGGTTACGCCTTTTTCAAATTCCCTTGCTGCAACATGATAAAGGCGACCGATAAGAGCGTTATCAAGCATCAGATCTATGGCCTTGCCTGCTTCTGGTGCAGGGCCTTCAATCAATGTTTCCCCATTGGGGGCTCTCAAAGCCACCATGGTTGAGGGGAGGAGATCGATATCAAAATTCTTGCAGGCATCGCCCAATTGTTCGGGGCGTGAGCGAATTTCGATATAGCTGGGTGTGTGATCGTCAGGTAGCACAATCCATTCTAACAGGTCGGGCAGAACCCCCAAAGGCTCCCCATGACATAATTTTGCGACCTGATTGGTCTCAAAATTATTGCCATATGGGAAGACAATGTGAGTCCTGCGACCTGTCATCTTCCGCCACCTTTCAATGCTTTCTGCCAGCGCATATTCGACAAAATGTGTGCCGTTTTTTGGGCCAGCGAGAAAACCCATTGAAATCGTAATAATAAGTGGTTCCTTGCCGTCATCCATCAGATGAGCGCGCGCCAGAATCCATCTGGCGGCCATCACCAGATAAGGTGCAAAGCGCATACCGGATGTGTCTTCGACACTTTCGGGCGGCAATTGAACGCCAAGCAAATCCAGATCATCGACGCAGTCGCCTTTTTTGCCAAAGGCCAGATCGGCGACCATAGTGCCGTGGCTGGAGGCAAAAGACAGGCTTTGATGGCTGTCTGGCTGTGCGATATCGCGCATCAGATCGCGATAAATGTCATCTTCTCGTTCGCCTTTGGCGACCTTTTTCAAAAGTTTGTCCAATTCTTTCTTTTCCAGTGTGCGGCCAAGATGCACGTTGGATGTTTGGGTGGACGTTTTTTCGATGGCCTGCATCCAGAAAGCAGTGAAGCGTGATGAGGTTTCGCTTGTGCAAAATGTTTTGTTCAGAAAGCCGATGCCGTCGTCAATCACGGCCATGATGGGGCCATCGCTTTTGGCGCTGTCAGGGGCCATCGCCATGGAAATTGAGTCCGCTTTCAGGGATAGGCCGGGGCCGATATCCAGAATTTCGAATTTTCTTTCAAAGCGTTTCAGATCGCCATTGAGCAGGCGTTCAATGAAATCACTTGAAATATAGACAAACAATTCTGTGTGCAGTGTCTGATCGTCAGACATGCCGTGTTGGGTTTGCCATTCCGTCCAGACGGTGAAAATCTCATGGGCCTCGATCATGACGATCTGGCCACTTGCCTCGCCGTCCTTGTCGAGCAATTGGGTCAGGTTTGATGTCAGAAAAAGGCCAAGCAAATCTTGTGCGTCGCTTTTGTCGCTGATGCTTTGCAAAATACTTTCCCGATCAAAGAACGAGCCTTTTTCACGAATGAAAACCGGATGGAACAGCGGCTTTTCTTGATTGGTGTTTTTGCTGCTCGCCAGTTCCGAAGCCCAATCGATATAAGGGTTAATAAAAGGTGCTGGCTGGGTGCCATTTTGTGGGACTGACATGAACTCTCTCCTTACAAAAGACCCTTTGACTTTGCAGTGCAGCGAAGCCCACGTCAAATGCCGAATGGTTCTAAGTTATAGAATTCGCGGAAGATTCACGAAGACTGTCGGTTATTTCGTGCAGGATGTTTGTAGGGAGTGAGATTTGGTTTTTTAATTTTTTGTTTACCTATTTTATTAGGATTTTGTGTTGATCAATGCGTCATATTTTGAGCGGCAAAATCTCGGAAAGAGGCAACTTTATGAGTAGCAATGAAGTGCTTGCCGAGGGTGTATTTTTTAGCCAGGGCAAGTCGCAACTATCCGGTCATTTCCGATTTGTTGAAGATGAAGAAACCATCTGGTTGGAAACATTGGATGATTTTCATTTTGAGGGGTCGCCATCACCCGGTTGGGTTTTGATGAATTATCAGGCCGAGCAGAGCAGGGCCAATATTTTTGATGCTGCGGTTCATAACCGGATTGGGCCCATTGTCCCACCTTCTCAAAAACCCTATGCCACCTTGTCGGGGCGTCACCGTTTTGCCATCCCGGATTATTTTGATTTGCGTGTCTATAATTGTTTGATTGCCTGGTGTTATGGCCGGCCTGAATTGCTGGGGCTTGGCATGTTTGGCTTTGAGCCGCCTGAAAAGAAAAGAGAGCGTCTTTTTTCCAGTCCGGTCCTTGTTTCGCTTTTGGCGATGTAGCTTTCCCTCTCATTTGGCTCGCTTCCTGCCGGTGCTTATCCTATATAGGCAGGCGTGATGGTGTTTGCGGACACTTCTTGACTGGCGAGATCTATGTAGCCCGTAAAGTTTTGGCGATGAGACTTTGCAGACACCGGAAGATGTCTTGCGGGCAGAATTGCTGGCTGCCCGTCGCTCTGTTCCCGAGGGTGCGCGTTGGGTGGTGTCTGCTCATGCCTTTGTCACAGGTGGTTTGACCATGCAGGCTCATGAAGCTTATTTGTTTGATGCCGTTGGTATAAATGGCCACGCTCTCGCTTTGTCATCCCCTTGGGTTGGTGGGCGGCAAGGTGTAAAGAAGAGTGTTTGAATGGGCAATCAGCCCATCCTTCACACTTTTTCGCGCGCTATGGGGCCATTTGAACGCCAAATGCACCGGATTTATGAGTTTACGTCCTAATCTGCTGGCCTGCCTTTTGCGTAACAAAAACAGCGAGAGGCAATTATGAACTTTTCTTATAAGCATATCTGGATTATCGGGGCTAGCACCGGCATTGGGGCGGCATTGGCGCGCGGTTATAGTTTGGCAGGGCACAGGGTGAGCATTTCTGCGCGCAGGCCTGAGCTTCTTCAGGATTTGGCCGATCAGCATGACAAGATGACTGTTTTGCCGCTGGATGTGGAACAACCGCAGAGTGTTTTTACGGCTGTTGAGACGCTTCACCAGAGCGGGCCTTTTCCTGATCTGATTGTCTATTGTGCGGCGATTTATGAGCCTGGCGGGCTGGATGTGCTATGTCATGAGCGGGCAAGCCGTCAGATGAGCGTCAATTATCTTGGCTTGATTGCCGTGCTTGATGCTGTGTTGCCGATTTTAAAAGAAAGAGGGCATGGCCATGTGTCGGTGATGGCCTCTTTAAGCGGCTATCGTGGGTTGCCCAATGCAGCGCTTTATGGGCCAACAAAAGCGGCCCTGATCAATTTGTGTGAGACGCTCAAACCTGATTTTGAACGTTCTGGATTGGACTTGAGTGTGATCAATCCCGGCTTTGTGAAGACCCCCATGACGGATAAAAACAGTTTTGAGATGCCTTTTTTAATGACTGCGGATGAGGCAGCGCGCTGTGTCATGACAAAGCTTGGTAAAGGGTCTTTTGAAGTTGCCTTTCCATGGCCGATGGTTTGGGGGCTAAAGATTTTGCGTCTGTTGCCTTATCCTCTTTATTTTTGGTTGAGCAGGAAACTTATTCCATGATTGTGCCTTATGATGATCGCTATCAGCAGACCGCAAAAGCTTATGCTGATTTTTATGAGGCTTTGAGCCCTGAGACAGTGCGCGATATTTTGCCATTGATCAGTTCGCGCATTCATTTCATTGACCCTTTTAATGATGTGGTGGGGGCTGAGAATGTTGTGCGGGTTCTGGAGAAAATGTTTGATGATGTGAAGGATCCCCGCTTTGTCATTCTGGACGTGATGTGGTCGAACAAGTTGTGCTTTTTGCGTTGGGATTTTACCTGTCATCAGGCCATGCTGGGGGACTGGTATGTGCGCGGGATGAGCGAGTTGCATTTTGATGAGGATGCCAAAGTTTGCGCCCATTATGATTATTGGGATTCTGGCCGGGGCTTTTATCGCAAATTGCCAGTCATTGGCTCGCTGGTGCGTTTCATTATGTCCCGGGCCAGTATTTAACAGTATTTAAATTTGTGAGTTTCGGTCTCCATATCCCGACCTATTGGTCGGGCTTTTGAATGACGAAAAATCCCACATCAATGCTTTTTTCTGCAAAGCCAGCTTCGCAATAGCACAGATAATAATTCCAGACGCGCTTGAAGCGTTCATCAAAGCCCAAGGGCTTGATGGCAGTCCAGTTTTTCAGAAATGCCTTGCGCCAATGATGCAAGGTTGCCTGATAATCGCTGGCAAAATATTCCTCGACTTCCAGTTTCAGGCCTTGTGCGGTGATCTGTTCTTTCATGCTGTTGGGGCAGGGCAAAAAACCACCGGGAAAAATGTAGCGCTGGATGAAATCAACATTCTTTTTGTAATGCTCATAATGCTCATCGGCAATGACGATGACCTGCACCACCGCGCGGCCGCCGGGTTTGAGGCAGTCTCTTATTTTGGCGAAATAGGTTGGCCAATTTTCTTCTCCTACGGCTTCGAGCATTTCAATTGAGACGATGGCATCATATTGGCCTTTGCCTTCGATATCGCGATAATCGGTCAAACTGAGACTGGTGAGATGGCTCAGATGCTGATTTCTAAGGCGCTGCTCGGCAAAGGTTAATTGCTCTTTTGACAGGGTAACCCCGTGCAGCTTATGGCCCTTTTGTGCAGCTTTCTCTGCCATGCCGCCCCAGCCGCAGCCAATTTCAAGCAGGTTGGCATTTTGGGGGACGTGGGCAAGATTGAGAATATGCTCATATTTGCGTTTTTGCGCTTGCTCCAGGTCCGCCATTTGCTCGCCTTTTAGCTGATAGGCGCTGGAATAGCTCATGGTTGGATCCAGCCACAGCGCGTAAAAGTCATTGCCCAGATCATAATGATCGTGAATGTTGCGGCGGCTGCCTTTTTTGGTATTGGCACGACTGGCATGATAAAGGCGCGCAAAAAAGCCGGTGAGTTTGCCGTTATCGCTCAACCCATCGAGCAAGGTGCGGTTTTTTTGGAACAGGATAAAAAGCGCGGTCAGATCGGTACAATGCCAATGGCCTTTGATATAGCTGTCGGCCAATGCCAGAGGATGGGCTGACAAAAGGGCCTTGATCACCGAATAGGAGCTGATCTCGATTTGAACGATATGGGATGGCGTGGTTTTTGGCCCCAATTCTACCAAAGTGCCTGCGGGCAAATGAATGATTAAATGTCCGTATTTAAGTGAGCCAAAGCAAAGCTTTAGCAGTTTGGAAAGGGCTTTATCCAGCCAGCTTTTGGTGAGGCCGGCAGTTTTTGGTTTGGTGCTTTGATAGCCAACCGATTTGGCAGTTTGCGACGGAGGGGGCGTTGTTTGATGCATTGTCATTGGCCGTCTCCATTTGGCAGACTTTGGGGTGTGCTTGCTTCATATGCGGGGGTGACCGGTCTGGTGGGTAAGGGGGGGGATTTGTGGAATTTTGCCCCTTTGAACCATAATTTCAGCGCTTCCCAATGAATGGCACTGAGAATTTTCCATCCGCCCTGACAATATTGAGCGGCAAGGGACAGCATTTTGAAGCGAGATAGGGCGCTTTGGTTGCCGCTGAAAGAAGCTGTCAGCAGGGGCGTGCCCTTTTTTGTCTGGCGAATGGTCACCCGCATTTTGTCTTGCGGCAAGGTGATGTCAAAATGGTAATCGCAGTCCATATCGATGAAAGGCGAGACATGGAATGTTTTCTCGCAGCTATGGTGCCAGCGATTTTTCTGCTTCTCAGTATGTGAGAGGCGAATTGCATAATGGTGGCGTTGGCCAAATGTGTTGCGCACCTGATAGAGAATGGCAATGGGCTGTTCTTGTGCATCATAGCAAAAGAAGATGGTCAGCGGATTGAAGGCTTTGCCCAAAAAGCGCGGATAGGCCAGCATATCAATGCGGGCAGGGGCAGGCTCATCAACATGTAGAGCGCTGCCTTGACGCAGCATATCCTCGACAAAAATTTGCAATGTCTCATAGCCTTTTTCCATATGATCGCTTTCATGCAGGCTGAACAAATTGAAGCGATTGAATGAGAAAAAAGGCAAATCTTTTGCCGCTTGTGTTGCTTTGTCCAAGGTGATGCACAGAGCGAAGACGCTATAATCCAGTCGGTGCGTGAGGGTGCCAAAGCGTTGGTGAAAGACATACCCCTTGTAGCAGCGCAAAGGCTGTGCTGTGTCATCTCTTTCATGCTTTTGTCTCAACGGGGCGGTCATTCTGCGGCCTCTTGTTGTTTTAGCTCCTCTTTTGGCAAATAAAGGCGTTCCGACTGGTTCATGAGCGTCCATGGGCGTTTGACCTCTCCCAGTCGCTCGGCGATTTCCAGTCCTGCCTGCAAGCCATCTTCATGGAAGCCATGGCCGAGATAAGCCCCGCAAAACCAGGTGCGATTTTGACCTTGAATATGCCAGATATCACGCTGGGCCTTGAGGGCGGCGCGATTGAAAATGGGATGTGAATAGCGATAAGTTCTGAAAATGTCACCTGCATTGGGCTGATGAATAGGATTGAGCGTGACGATGATATCTTCTTTGGTGCCAAGCTTTTGAAGGCGGTTCATCCAATAACTGACGCATAATTTGCTGGCATCTTCTTGTGCTTCTTTCAGATAATTCCATGCGGCCCAGACTTTTTTGCGTTTTGGCATCAGGCTTGTATCGCGGTGAAGCACTGCAATATTGGATTGGTAGCGCAAATTGTCCAAAATCTCTGTTTCGTCTTGCGTGAGCGTATCAGGATCGGTGCGTAATAAGCGTAAAGCCTGATCAGAGTGACAGGCCAGAATGATCTGGTCATATTTATTCGCATCACCATTTTTTAGATGCACTGTGACCGCGCCGGGGTGCCGTTCGATCTGATCGATCTGGGCATTTAATTTTATGTCGCCCGAAATCTGTTCTGCCAGTCGTGCCACATAATTTTGAGAGCCTCCTGTGACTGTGCGCCATTTGGGTCGGTCTTTGATTTGCAAAAGGCCGTGATTGTCGCAAAAGCGAATGAAAGAGGTGAAAGGAAATTGCAGCATCTGGTCTGCGGGCATCGACCAAATGGCAGCACCCATTGGCAAAAGATGATCTTCACAGAAGGTTTGGCTGTAATTTTTGTGGTCCAGATAATGGCCTAGCGTGGTGGTTTGATAGTCCGGTTTTTTGGCATCTTGCCGCGCTTCTTTATAGAAGCGGCGGATGTCGAACAGCATTTTTAGAAAAGAAGGGCGAAGCAAGTTGGAGCTGCGGGCAAAGAGGCTTCCAAGGCTGGATCCGGCATATTCCTGCTCGCCCTCATTCACGGAAACGGCAAAGGACATGTCGGTGGCATTGGTTTCAATGCCCAGATGCTCAAACAAGGCGGTGAGATTGGGATAGGTTGCTTCATTATAAACAATGAAACCTGTATCCACCGCAATGGTTGCGTCCTGTGTGGCAATTGTTTGGGTATTGGCATGGCCGCCCAGACGATCATCTTTCTCATAAAGATCGACAACATGCTTTTGTGAGAGCAGCCAGGCAGCGCTCAAACCCGAAATTCCCGAGCCAATGACAGCAATATGCATTGAAACCATCCTTGTTATGTCTTTGTCTTGTATATGTTTGTGCTTGGCGACTGGATCACTTTTGCGGCCTGCAATTTGGAATGGGTTCCGTGACGGGCTGTTTTTATGACCCTATGATTTGATTTCTTTGTGATCCAGTGAAAAAAGCCGTTCGTATGGTTGGGTATAAAATGCTTGCAGGGTGTACAATCTGATGAGAAACATGCAGCTTACGGTTGGGATATTGGAAAAGGGACGTGTTTTGGCGACCGAAGATCTCAACAAGCTGCTTGTAACTTTGGGGCGAGACCGTTGTAAGGCTTGCTTTCGAACACTTTTTGAGCATTTTGCACCACGGTTAAAATCTTTCTTTTTGAAGGTGGGGACCAATGAAGAGGTTGCTGAAGAATTGATTCAGGAAACCTTTGTTCAGATTTGGAGAAAATCCCATCTTTATGATCCGTCGAAAGCTGCGGCGTCGACATGGATTTTTACCATTGCCCGTAATCGGCGCATTGATCGCTTTCGATCCGAGAAGAGCTTTGTCTATCGGGATGATCAATATTTTGCTGATATGCTGGTGATGGAAGAACAGCAAATTGATGATGTCTATCGTGGTGAATTGAACGAGAAGATTAAAGATGCGATTGGATTGTTGTCAGCCAATCAGGCAGAGGTTGTACGCTTGTCTTTCTTTGATGATATCAGCCATCGGGAGATAGCACAAAAGCTGTCTTTGCCGTTGGGAACGGTCAAATCGCGGTTGAGATTGGCATTCAAGCATTTGCGGACCATTTTGAAGGAGATGGATCAATGATCAATCACCATCTCAGTGATGAAATGATTTTGGCCTATGCTGCTGGCTCCTTGCCCGCAGGACAGGCAATGCTTGTGCGTTGCCATCTGGATATGTGCCCGCATTGCTTGCAACGCTTGATGGATGCCCAGAATGTGGGCGGTGCCTTGTTGGATGAATTGCCCGAAATGGACCTGAATGAGGGTGGCTTTGATCGTCTTTTGGCGCAGATTGATGATATGCCCGTTCTAGATGAGGCTTCTTCTCATCCCGATCATACTGGTGTGGTGGAGGGGGAAGTGCTTGCTGCTTCCTCCTCTCATGGGCCGGATATGCCTGCTTTGCTGCATGATGTGATGGGGCATGGCTTTGATGATATCAAATGGAAGCTGGTTGGGCCGGGCATTCGTCAATTTATTTTGCCGGTTCAAGGTTCGGAAGGTGAGAAAGTAAGGCTGCTTAAATTGTCTCCCGGTTTTGTGACGCCTCAACACAGCCATCATGGATCCGAGATCACGCTGGTTTTGAAAGGGTCTTTTTGTGATGAGACAGGGCGTTATAAAAAAGGCGATATTCAAGAAGCAGATGATGATGTCGATCATCAGCCCATTGCCGACACCGAGGAAGATTGCATTTGTCTGACGGTCACCGATGCACCTCTTGAGTTCAAAAAGATGATGCCGCGTTTGTTCCAGCCAATTGTTGGGATTTAGAGCCCGATTTAAAAGTCTCAGACAGAGACTTTTAAATCGGGCATTTATGCCGTTGGTATTGGGCAGCGTTTTTTCTACAAAATGTATCATGAGAAGCCTTCTTTTTCATGAAAGAAGGCTTTTCTTGTTGCATGGAGGATGAGTCTATATCTCTCTTTATTTACGTCCTTTAAAGCTTGCTGGATCATGCAAAATATTGTGATATCAAATAGTTAATATATTTAAATCTAGATTTTTCTTGTCTCGTATCAGCTTTTGTAATCACTGACGCACTGACCTTTTTATGGTCAAGAGAGCTGGAGAGAGAGATGAAAACTTTTATGATGAGCGCCGCCTTGGCTTTTGGTTTGGCTGTTACTGCTTTGCCTGCTTCTGCCAAAAATATTGTCGAAATTGCCTCTGAGGCCGGGTCTTTTAAAACATTGCTAACCGCCGCTAAAGCGGCGGGTCTGGCTGACGCTTTGGCGAGTGGCGAGAATTTGACCGTTTTTGCCCCTACAGATGAGGCGTTTTCAAAATTGCCTGCCGGGACTGTTGAAAGCCTTTTAAAACCTGAGAATAAAGATCAATTGGTGGCGATTCTCAGCTATCATGTGGTGCCGCGCAAGTTAACGTCCGATATGCTGCCCGGACGCAAAATTGCTGTAAAAACCCTGAAATCGCATCAGGACCGTACTTTGTCGATCAAGAAAAGCCATGGTGCGGTTTCTGTCGACAATGCCAGCGTGATCAAGGCCGACATTATGGCCAGCAATGGTGTGATTCATGTGATTGATGAAGTTGTCTTGCCGTCGAAATAGCCGTTGCTTTTGATTGGGTGATGATGAAAAGAGGGGCGGTGCCCCTCTTTTTGTTTTGATATTTCTTACATTTTGATTTTGTTAAATATCTCATAAAAGATAGCCGCTAATATAAAAGGGGATGTTGGCTGGTCTTGTTTCTATTGGGGGCGCAGGATGAAATCAGAAAAAGTGTTTGATCCTTGGCTGGATTTTTATATCGCGATAAGTATGCGACGGTTTTGGGTTTGTTGTTTGTTTTTTGCTTTGATCATTGCCAGCGCCGCTCTTTTGTTTCCTTCTGTTGTTTTTGCCCAGAAAAGTAATCTGCAAAGTAATCTGCAACATGATGCGACTGCGCAGATGGTGCCTCGCATTGCTTTGATCCGTTTTGTCTCCAAAGGGGAGGTGTTCGAAGCCTATAAAGAAGGTGTTTGGCGGCAAGTGGAGGCATTGGGTGCTCAATTTATTGAGATGGATGCCCGTCGCGATCCTAAAATTCAGGTTGAAATGTTTGAACGGGCCATTGCCATGGGGGTTGAAGGTATCATTGTCCAGCATGGGCCGGCTCATGTTTTGGAAGATGTTGTTCAAAAAGCCATTGATGCTGGCATTGCTGTGGTCAGCTTTGATGTGGCTTTCAAGAATGAGGCAGTGCCGCATATTAAACAATCAGATGTGGATCTGGTGGCCTTGTTAACCGAGCAAATGACCAAGGATAAAGGCTCGGCTTTTAAAGCTGCTTATGTCCATTTTCCGGGTGTTGAGCCATTTACGCGGCGCGATGCGGCTTGGCAGGCTTTTAAACACAACAATCCGGGCGTGCAGGAATTGGCGACATTTGGCACGCTTGATATTCCTGTTGTTCGTTATACGGCCAATCAGGCCCGTGCTGTGCTAACCGCTTATCCCGATATTGAGGTGATTTTTGCGATCTATGATGATTTTGCGCAAGGGGTAAAGCTAGCCGTGGATGAGGCGGGTCTATCGGACAAGATCAAGATTTATTCGACGGATATTACTGATCAGGATATCAAGGTGATGCGCGAGCCGGGCTCGCCATGGGTGGCGACGGCGGCCAATAATCCCTATTTGCTTGGCGAGATTTCTGTGCGGGCTGTTGCCATGGTGATGGCAGGGGAGGATCCTGGACGCGAGATTGTGGTCAAGCCGCGGCTGATTACGCAAAAGCTTCTGAATAACATGAATATCAGCTCGGTTGAGGATTTGGCCCGCCGGTTGCCAGATTTTGCTGATCAGGATATCGCCAAGCCGGATTGGATGCCGACGCCTGAGCGATAGAGGTTTATGCCGTTGGTATTATGTGCTGGTTGTGTCTTGTCCCAATCGTCTGTCCAGACTGATGGATTTGATGATGGCAAACAGGGTGCTGCCTTTTTGCAAGCCTAGCCGATGCCATGATTTTTTGGTGATGCGGGCCAAGAGCTTAATGCCTTGTGCCTGCAATTGCACTTCCATGATATGATTGGGATCCTGGCGATAATCATGAATGATGGCCGGGATGATATTGTTGGCGCTGATGGCTGCGGGCTTCTCTGTTGCCAGTAAAACATCGCGGGCTCGGATGCGCAGGCGCACCAGATCACCCACCTCTCCGGGGAGTTTGCTGGTCCATAGAGTGCCCCCCTCAAATTGCACACAGCTCATGCTATGGTCTTGATCATGGCTGAGAATGGTGGCTTTGAAGGCGGTGCCTGCCTCAAAACGCCCGGTCAGCGGAAAAAGATCCAGACGGTTCATGACATCATGGACCGGGCCTTGTGCGTTTAATGTGCCTTGATGGATCAGCAGCATTTGATCGGCGAGGCGGGCCACTTCTGAAATAGAGTGACTGATATAGAGGATGGGAATGTCACTTTCATCGCGCAGACGTTCCAGATGGGGCAAAATTTCCTGTTTGCGGGCCTGATCCAAGGCAGCCATAGGCTCGTCCAGCAGCAAAAGTGAGGGTTTGGACAAGAGCGCCCTTCCCAGAGCCACGCGTTGTTTTTCTCCGCCTGAGAGATGAGCCGGATGGCGTTTTAACAAATGCCCGATATCGAGCATGGCAATGATTTGCTGGATTTCGTCATGTGTTGGAGATTGTTTGCAGCGTTTGGCCCCAAAAAGTAGATTTTTTTTGATGGTAAGATGGGGGAAAAGTCGCGAATCCTGAAACATATAGCCAATGTTGCGCTTATGGCTTGGGCAATTGATCCTTTGACTTGAGGAGAAAAGTCTATGGCCATTGAGGCTAATCTCGCCTACCTGTGGGGTGATCAATCCTGCAATGGCATTGGTGGTTAAGGATTTGCCAGAGCCAGAGGGGCCAAAGAGGGCTGTCAGGCCTTTTGCTGGCAGCTCAAAGGCGAGATCCAGATGGAAGTTTTGTATGTGATGGGAGAGTTTGACGCAAAGTGTCATTGGCCCATCCTTTTTTTGGCATGGCGGGCGGCAAATTCTGACAGGATCAGCCCAAGGAAAGCCAGAGCAATGGCCAATATGACAAGGCGGGCAGCGGCCTCTTCGCCCCCCGGAGTTTGCAGCGCTGAATAAATGGCCAAGGGCAGGGTTCTGGTTTCGCCGGGAATGTTGGAAACAAAGGTGATGATGGCTCCAAATTCGCCAAGGCTGGCGGCGAACGCTGTGATGGCCCCTGCAAGAATGCCGGGAAGGGCCAAAGGCAAGGTGATGCTTATAAAGCGATCAATGGGGCCTGCCCCCAATGTTTTGGCTGCTTCAATCAGGCCCGGATCCATGCTTTCTATTGCCAGTCTGATAGCACGCACCTGAAAGGGAAAGGTGATGATGGCTGCCGCCAAAGCTGCGCCCGTCCAGCTAAAGACGAAACGCAGATCAAAGGTGCTTTGCAACCATGCGCCCAATGGGGCGCGGGTGCCAAAGGTGATGAGCAAGAGATAGCCCATGACAACGGGTGGCAGGATGAGCGGTAGATGCACAATCCCATCGAGCAGGGCTTTGCCGGGGAACGGGGGGCGAGACAGCAGACTGGCGGTTAGGATAGCAAAGGGCAGAGCTGATCCCACTGCGATGGTGGAAATTTTGAAGCTTAACAAAAGGGCTTCCCATTCCGCCGGGGTGATCCAGTCTGTCATTGCTTGTTATCCTGTCTGGGACCATCATCCTGTTGGCTCTTTTGGTTTGCTATCTTTGGAGATAGAGGAAACCGTTGCGAGTGAAAAGAGCCTTGATCTGGTCAGAGCGCAAAAAATCAAAGAAAATTTTGGCTTCGTCTTTGCTGTCTTTGCCTGCATTTTGCGTCAGGGCTAGGGCATATTGGATTGGGTTTTCCTTTTTTGGGAAGGCATAGAGATGATCGATCTTGTTTGAGAGCATTGCGTCAGTGTGATAGAGCAGGCCGAGAGGGGTTTCGCCCTGCTCAATTAAGGCAAGGGACGCACGGGCATTGTCTGTGCGGGCAATGCGGTGCTGGACAGATTGCCAAAGATTTAGATTTTGCAGGGCTTTTTTGCCATAGATCCCAAGGGGGACATGATCGGGATCTCCCATTGCCAGCCTGCCATGCTTGCCCAAAAGCGCTTTGAGAGCGGGTGCAGAGAGGGAGGCAAGGGGGACATGCTTTAGATGTTTGGGTGCAACAAGAACCAGTTGATTGGATAAAGAGCGATCCTGAAATTGCTTTGAGATAAGAGCGCTGTTTTGCAAATGCTCCATCCATTTGATATTGGCAGAAAAGAAGAGATCGGCAGGGGCACCTGCTTCTATCTGGCGGGCAAGGGCAGAGGAGGCGGCATAAGAGGCCCGCACTCTGATGCCGGTTTTCTGCTCAAATTTTTGTGTGGCTTCGCTTAGGACATGTGCAAGACTGGCCGCTGCAAATAGTGTGATCTCTGCGGCTTTGGCTGTCTTTGTCTCAGTGCCGCTTATCATTACTAAGGCGCAGAGCGCGCATAATATCTGTGACAGTCGCATGATGGCCCTGCTTTCATTGGCTTTTAAAGGCAGCATAGGGGGTTGCTTGTCCTCTGGCTATAGGCCTTGTTTGTGGTGATTTCCTTATCTCAAATCAAAAAAGAATGATCGTGATTTCGCTTGATTTGAGAAAACAGTCTTTACATTCTGAATAAAGATCTTTGTCCTGCAATTGGGTAGGGTTGGATAGGTTTGAATGTTTCGATCAAGTGAAAGAAAGAATGATGGGCGCATATAGTCAGGTTGGGCGTTTGAAAGTCGATGGGGCTTTCAAGCAATTTGTTGAGGATCGCTTGCTGGATGGTTTGTCTTTGCAGGCGGATCAGCTCTGGCTTGGTCTGGATGCTTTGGCTCATGATCTGGTCGAGGAAAACCGGGCGCTTTTGGCCCGGCGTGATGCGTTGCAAAGTCAGTTGGATGACTGGCATCGGGCCAATCCCGGCCCAATTGCAGATATGGGGGCCTATCAGGACTTCTTGCGGGATATTGGCTATCTGGAGCCTGAGGTTGAGGATTTTGGCATCACGACAGACAAGGTTGATGCAGAAATTGCCTCTGTTGCCGGAGCACAGCTTGTGGTGCCGGTGATGAATGCGCGCTATGCGCTGAATGCTGCCAATGCCCGCTGGGGCTCGCTTTATGATGCGCTCTATGGAACGGATGTTTTAAGCGAAGAGGACGGAGCGGAGCGTCTTGGGGCTTACAATCCGGTGCGTGGTGCCAAAGTGGTTGGTTGGGGCCGGGATTTTCTGGATCAAGCCGTGCCTTTGAGCGATGGCTCGCATCATGATGCGACGGAGTATTGTGTGCGCGATGGAATGTTGGAAATTTATCTGGGTGAGACGTGTACCTTTTTGCAAGAAAGAGAGGCTTTTGTCGGATTTTGCGGCAATGAAATGAAACCGGACAAGATTTTGCTACGTCACAATGGCTTGCATATTGAATTGGTGCTGGATGAAGCCCATCCGGTTGGTAAGGATGATCAGGCGCGCCTTGCTGATATTGTTTTGGAATCGGCTCTTTCCACCATTATGGATTGTGAGGATTCGGTGGCTGCGGTTGATGCGCAGGACAAAATTCTTGCCTATTCCAACTGGCTTGGCTTGATGAAAGGGGATTTGTCTGAGCAGGTTTCCAAAGGTGATGGGCTAATTGAGCGGGTTTTGAGCAAAGATCGGCTTTATGCCGGGGCAGATGGTGGCTCTGTTACCTTGCCGGGGCGGTCTTTGATGTTGGTGCGCAATGTCGGGCATTTGATGACCAATCCAACCATTTTGCTCTCTGATGGTTCGGAAATTCCTGAAGGCATTATGGATGCGGTCTTTACCGCGCTTGCCGCCATGCATGATTTGACCAAAGAGGGGGTGAATGCCAACAGCCGGGCGGGATCTGTCTATATTGTGAAGCCCAAAATGCATGGCTCAAGCGAGGTGGCCTTTGCGTCGAAAGTGTTTGCCCGGGTTGAGACCATGTTGGGTCTTGCGCCTAATGTGCTGAAAATGGGTATTATGGATGAAGAGCGCCGCACGTCGGTTAATCTGAAAAATTGCATTCATGCGGCAAAAAACCGGGTGGTGTTCATCAATACCGGCTTTTTGGATCGCACAGGCGATGAAATGCATAGCGCGATGCAGGCCGGAGCTATGATTCCCAAAGGCGACATGAAGGCAACACGCTGGATTGCTGCTTATGAGGCCCGCAATGTCGAGATTGGTCTGGCTTGCGGTTTGTCCGGCAAGGCGCAGATTGGCAAAGGCATGTGGGCCATGCCGGACAAGATGGCCGACATGCTGGAGCAGAAAATCGGTCATCCCCAATCCGGGGCCAATACGGCATGGGTGCCAAGCCCGACAGCGGCCACCTTACATGCCACACATTATCATCAGGTGGATGTGTTTGCGGTTCAAAAGGAGATTGCCAATCGCCCGCCTGCCAGTCTGCAAGATTTGCTGACTATTCCGGTGGCGCGGGAGAGCAATTGGCCAGATGATCTGGTTCAGCGGGAGTTGGATAACAATGCGCAAGGCATTTTGGGCTATGTGGTGCGCTGGGTGGATCAGGGGGTTGGCTGTTCCAAAGTGCTAGATATCCATAATATCGGTTTGATGGAAGATCGGGCGACTTTGCGTATTTCCTCGCAACATATGGCCAATTGGCTGGCTCATGGTATTGTTGGCAAAGAGCAGGTTATGGAAACGTTGCAGCGCATGGCGGCTGTGGTGGATCAACAAAATGCCGGAGATCCGCTCTATAGGCCCATGGCGGGGAATTTTGATGCATCCATTGCCTTTCAAGCGGCGTGCAATCTGGTCTTTGATGGCGTTGTGCAGCCATCGGGTTATACAGAGCCAATTTTGCATCGCCGACGTCTGGAAATGAAAGCGGGCGCTTAAATGGCCGCGTTCTCGCTTTGTCATCCCCTTGGGTTGGTGGGCGGCAAGGTGCAAAGAAGAGTGTTCGAATGGGCAACCAGCCCGTCCTTCACACTTTTTCGCGCGATAGCGGGCCATTTATGCCGTTGGTATTAAGCGCCAAATACACTAGATTTATGAGTTTACATCTTAAAAAAAGAGGGTGCCAAAGCGGGGCCCTTTTTTCTTTGTACATTCGCATGTGCAGCATTCTTTTTCTTTGGTGTTGAAGATTTCTTGCGCTAGGTTGGCCGCAATGGAAGTATATATTTATCGAGGAGACGTTCCATGGATGTGAGGGCTGCTGTTGCCTATAAGGCCGGTGATCCATTGGTGATTGAAACCGTGCAACTGGATGGGCCACGTGATGGTGAGGTTCTGGTTGAGATTATGGCAACTGGTGTTTGCCATACAGATGCCTTTACCTTGTCCGGTGATGATCCGGAAGGTTTGTTCCCCGCCATTTTGGGCCATGAAGGTGCGGGCATTGTGCGGGCTGTTGGCAAAGGTGTGACATCGGTGAAAGAAGGCGATCATGTGATCCCGCTTTATACGCCAGAATGTCGTGAATGCGATTATTGCCTGCATCCAAAAACCAATTTGTGTCAGGCCATTCGTGAGACGCAAGGTCAGGGTCTGATGCCGGACGGCACTAGCCGTTTTTCTATCAATGGTGAGAAAATCCATCATTATATGGGCACGTCAACTTTCTCCAATTTCACGGTTTTGCCGGAAATTGCGGTGGCCAAAATCCGTCAGGATGCGCCTTTTGACAAGGTTTGCTATATTGGCTGTGGCGTGACCACCGGCATTGGTGCGGTCATTCATACCGCAGGGGTCGAGATCGGCTCCAATGTTGTTGTCTTTGGTCTGGGTGGCATTGGTTTGAATGTGATTCAGGGGGCGCGTCTGGCCGGTGCCAACAAGATTGTCGGGGTTGATATCAATCCAAGCAAGCGCGCTTTGGCTGAAGCTTATGGCATGACCCATTTTGTCAATCCAAAAGAGGTTGAGGGCGATTTGGTGCCCTATCTGGTCAGCCTGACTGACGGTGGGGCCGATTATTCCTTTGATGCGACCGGTAATGTGCATGTGATGCGTGATGCGCTGGAATGTTGTCATAAAGGCTGGGGCGAGAGCATTATCATTGGTGTGGCTGGCGCTGGTCAGGAAATTTCCACCCGTCCCTTCCAGTTGGTGACGGGCCGCAGCTGGCGCGGTACTGCTTTTGGTGGTGCACGTGGGCGCACTGACGTACCAAAGATTGTTGATTGGTATATGGAAGGCAAGATTGATATCGATCAGATGATCACCCATGTCATGCCATTGGAGGACATCAACAAAGCCTTTGATTTGATGCATGAAGGCAAGTCTATTCGTTCGGTCATTACCTTTTGATGTGGCGATTGCTGTAACATGTTATGATGTTTGAAAGAGAGGGGAGTTTGCTTCCCTCTTTTTTTGTATTTGGGGATTGATCTTTGCGGCCAAGAGTCGGACACTTTGTTTATGCCGTTGGTATTATTTTGTGTTGTAAAATAAAGTGAGGGCTGGTGATGGTTTTTTTAGGTGCGGTGCGTCATTTTTTCTTTTGTCTATCTTTGTCTGTTCTTAAAGCCCTGTTCGGGTTTTTTGCTTTTGTCATGATTTTGACCCATGGCGCTTTTGTGAATGAGGTGAAAGCGGCAGAAGATACGCCCTTTTTTACCGGCGTTTGGGAACTGGATGATGGTAAAAAGCTGCGGCCTCTGGTGATGAGCGATTGGCTGATTTTTGATGGCAAGATGCCGCGTATTTGGCTTTATATGCGTCAAGGCTCTGTTCCCGGTTCCAGCTACCAGTTTTATGCGCGCAATGTGGGGGTGAATGGTCTTTCTCGCGCCCGCGTTGATGTTGCCCTGATTGATGAGAGCCATATGGCCTATCAATTGTCTGCGGATGGGGCCATTTTGGAAAAAGGCACAGCGCGGCGTCTTTCCATCCCCAATGCGGACGGATCTTGTCTGGCGGTGGATACGCAGATGAAGGATCTTTTGGGGCGTTGGCAAGTGGTTGGCTCTGAGAAAGGCAAAGACATGCTGGTTGTCTCTGAGAGCGAATTGACCATGAATAAGCAAAAGCAGGCCATTGAAACGCGGATGCTGCGCACCGGTCAGATGGCGATTATGGTCAATGGCGCGCCTTTTGCCATGTTAACGGACGCTGGAGGCGATTATGCGGTGTTGCAAATTGTTCAACCCGGCACAGCGGCTTTTTCTGGGGGGCCTATTGGGCATCTTGTGTCTTTTGAGCGCGAAATGGTGCTGCGCAAGCCCAAAGGACGCTGTGATGCGGCCATTGCAAAACGTCTGAAATTTATGGGTAATACCAACGGCACGAAAGATTGACCCATAGGATGCCTTAAAATGGCTCACTGAGCTGCGTTGTTTTTCTAGGGCGCGCCTCATTGAATTGTCTTGACAATTCAATGCAAAAGGTTCGCATCAAAAAAGAAAATGCCCCGGCATTGTCCGTCGAAAGATACCTTGCCATGAAACCATTTCAAGGCATCCTATGGGTCAATCTTTCATGCCGTTGGTATAAGCCTATTAAAAGAAAAGCAAAACAGGCAAAAGCCAAAAACTGACATGGAATGGCAATCATTCTTCTGATAGAGAAAAGGGCGGTGCCGGATTGGCGTCGCCTTTTTGGTATGGTCTGCTTGCCAGTGATTGGAATAAGAGGCCGAATTTTGTTGGATTATTTGCAGGATCTGCCTTTGCAAGGATGGGCTGGATTCGAGGAGGGGCAATGGAACTGATTTCCAGCGTAAAATCATTTGGTGGAGAGCAGCGGGTTTATCGGCATCGCTCAAAAGTGACAAAGACAGATATGGATTTTGCGGTGTTTCTGCCGCGTGAAGCGCTGGATGGCTATGCCTGTTCCTCGCTGATTTATTTGTCCGGGCTGACCTGTAGTTGGGAAAATGTCATGACCAAGGGCTGCCCCCAGCAGCATGCGGCCCAGCATGGCATGATTTTTGTTGCGCCAGATACCAGTCCGCGCGGTGAGTCTGTTGCCAATGACGAGGCCTATGATATGGGGCAAGGGGCTGGCTTTTACTTAAATGCCACGCAAAAACCATGGGCAGAGCATTTCCGCATGGAAGATTATATTGCCGAGGAATTGCCTGATTTGCTGGTTGATAGCCTGCCAATTGATGAAGATGCCATTGGTGTGAGCGGCCATTCCATGGGCGGACATGGCGCTTTGACATTGGCGATGAAAAATCCGGATCTGTTCCAGTCCGTTTCCGCCTTTGCACCAATTGTTAATCCAATGGATTGTCCTTGGGGGCAGAAGGCTTTCAGTGGCTATCTTGGGGATGATGAGAGCGCTTACAAGGCCTATGATGCCTGTGCTTTGGTTGAAGCGGAAGGATGGGAGAAAGATATTCTCATCGATCAAGGTGTGGCAGATGGCTTTTTGGAGGAGCAACTCAAGCCTTGGGCTTTTGAGGCGGCTTGTCGTAAGGCAGGGGTTGATCTGACGCTGCGGATGCAGGGTGGTTATGATCATTCCTATTATTTTATTTCCAGCTTTTTGGCCGATCATGTTGCATGGCACGCGGCGCGGCTGGATTAGATCACACTCAAATAGGTTATCACCAAACTCTATCAGGGCGCGTTCATTGAATGCGCCCTTTTTACGTCCTAACTGATTGCTCTATAATTTTTTAAAAAAGACTTCCCTCTTTGGTCTAGAATCAGGCAGATAACAAACTCGATCCATATAAAAAACATAGATGACGGATCGGCCCTTTAGCCCTGATTGGATTGGCTGGCTGATCCAGTTGGGAGACATACAATGTCCGAAGATAACTCTGGTCGTTCCAGCGGGGCGGACTTTGGGGCTGATATGGGGGTCGGTCGTCAGATGTTGCTCGGGGCGCAAATGCTGTTTGTTGCCTTTGGCGCCTTGGTTCTTGTTCCTATTCTCACAGGTCTTGATCCTTCAGTGGCTTTGTTCACTGCCGGGGCTGGTACGCTGGTTTTCCAATTTGTGACCAAGCGTCAAGTGCCTGTTTTCCTTGCTTCTTCTTTTGCGTTCATTGCTCCGATTATTTTTGGGGTGAAAACATGGGGCGTGGCGGCGACCATGTCCGGTCTGTTTGCAGCGGGTCTTGTTTATGTGGCCTTGTCCTTTTTGGTGCGCATCAAGGGACAGGATATTATTGACCGTATTTTGCCGCCGGTTGTGGTCGGGCCTGTGATTATGGTGATTGGCCTGTCGTTGGCCCCTGTTGCGGTGAATATGGCGCAAGGTAAAACCGGTGATGGAGCTGCGCAGCTGGTGCCGCTTGATCAGGCTGTGATTGTTGCCTTGGTCTCGATTGTGGCGACCATTCTTGTCTCACTGCTTGGCAAGGGCTTGACGAAGCTGCTACCGATTTTTGTGGGCATTTTGGCCGGTTATGCCACGGCCTTTGCTTTTGGTATGGTCAATTTTGATGGGGTGGCCAGCGCTCCTGTTTTTGCTATGCCTGCCTTTACCTTCCCCGAATTTAATCTGGAAGCGATCCTGTTCATTTTGCCGGTTGCGATTGCGCCTGCGATTGAGCATATCGGAGATGTGGCGGCCATTTCCAATGTCACCAAAAAAGACTATCTGGAAAAGCCTGGCCTTAAAAATACCTTGCTGGGTGATGGTTTGGCGACCAGTTTGGCCGCGTTCTTTGGTGGGCCACCCAATACTACCTATTCGGAAGTGACAGGGGCGGTTGCGCTGACCAAAGCTTTTAATCCGGCCATTATGACTTTTGCGGCTATCTGGGCCATTATTCTGGCTTTTTCCGGGACACTTGGCGCTATTCTTGGCTCTATTCCGGTGCCGGTTATGGGCGGTATTTTGGTGATTTTGTTTGGTGCGATTGCGGTGATTGGCGTCTCGACTTTGCTTAAAGTTGGTGATGCCCTAACCGAGCCACGCAATCTGATCATTGCCTCTGTTGTGCTGGTGGTTGGAATTGGCGGCATGGAAGTTGGCTATGGTGATTTCCATATCAAAGGCATTGGCCTGTCTGCCGTTGTGGCAATTTTGCTCAATGCGTTCTTGCCTTATCCAAAGGCAGAAAAGGTGGACTAAGCCTTATGCCGTTGGTATTATTGCTTTTGGCAATGATATACAAACACAAAAGCCCGCTGATTTTGTCAGCGGGCTTTTGTTTTTCTCTTATGCAAGATCAGGAGATTTGTTTAAAAGCCTCTTCGGTTTTGGTGAGGACTTCTTGGGCCTGCTCTTTGGTGATGACAATGGGGGGTTTGATTTTCAACACATTGTCAAAAGGGCCGTCGGTTGACATCAGAACCGAATTTTCGCGCAAGATGTTGGTGATTTTTCCTGCTTCTTTGGTGGCCGGTTCCAGTGTTTCATGGTTGCGGACCAGCTCCACGCCAATGAAAAGGCCACGGCCCCTGACATCGCCAATTAAGGGATAATGGTTTGCCATGTCGGAAAAACCATCGCGTAGATATTGGCCGAGTTCCAGTGCATTTTGTTGCAGGCCTTCCTGCTCAATCACATCCAACACCGCCATGCCAACCGCGCAAGAGACCGGGTTGCCGCCAAAGGAATTGAAATATTCCATGCCATTGGCAAAGGCGGCTGCAATTTCTGGTGTGGTCACGACAGCTGCCATGGGGTGACCATTGCCGATGGGCTTGCCCAAAACGGCGATATCGGGCACCACACCCTGATGCTCAAAGGCCCACATATGCTCGCCATCGCGGCCAAAGCCGACCTGCACTTCGTCGGCAATGCATAAGCCGCCTGCGGCGCGCACATAGCTGTAGGCGGCTTCAAGATAGCCATTTGGCATGACAATTTGTCCACCGCATCCCAGCATACTTTCAGCAATGAAAGCGGCAGGGCCAGCATGGCCTTTGGCTTGAATGGCCTTGATTTTGTCTGCAACAGATTTTGCGTAAGCTTGACCGGTCTCAGCCTCATAGCCTTTGAAAGTACCACGATAGGGGTCTGGCATATGGGCAATCTGGGTGCTGTCCGGGCATCCCGCGCCGCCTGCGCGGTTGAATTTATAGGGACTGATGGCAATATTGGCGGCGCTGTTGCCATGATAGGCCCAGTCAAGGCAGATCATGTCTGTGTTGCCTGTAACCGTGCGGGCAATACGCATGGCCAATTCGTTGGCTTCCGAGCCGGAACAGGTGAAATAGTACACGGAAAGAGGATCGGGCAGTGTTGCGCCCAATCGTTCGGCATAATCGAGAATATTGTCATGTAGATAGCGGGTATTGGTATTGAGCCGTTTTGCCTGCTCTGAAATGGCCTTGACCACGTGGGGGTGGCAATGGCCGACATGGCAGATATTGTTGACAAGATCGAGATAATGTCGCCCTGTATGGTCAATCAGGAAGGGGCCTTTGCCGCCCACCATTTTGACCGGGTTCTTATAGGACAGGCTCAAAGACGGCCCGATCCTCTCTCTTCTGCGGGCAATAAGGTCTGTTGGTTGGCTTTGGGTGAGATCAAAACTGCTTTCATGAAAGCCTAGGATAAGGTTGGGGTCTGGACAAATATCACTCCATACTTCCATCAGGTGAGGTTCGCCCACGCCATAGAAATTGCCGCTTTCACCCAACAAATTTGTGATGATTTGGAAATGCAGATGCGGTGCCCAGCCGACATTGACATCCGGGTTGCCCAGATAGCCGATTAAAGCGCCTTGTTTGACTGTGTCGCCGGGTTGGAACAGATCAAGGCTTTCCAGTGCAAGATGGCCATAGAGGGTATAGAAGCTCTCGCCTGTTTCTCCTGCCTGATGTTTTAAAATCAGGGTTGGGCCATAATCGAGATAGATATCATTATTGACCAGTGAGATGACTTCGCCATCGATTGGGGCATAGATGGGTGTGCCTGCGGGGCGGAAAATATCCAGCCCCAGATGGATAGAGCGATAGGTGCTGCCTTCCAGTGCTTTAAAGGCGTCTGTGCGATAACAAACCCGATCTTCTCCATAAAGGCCAATGGCAAAATCGGCGCCGTTTTCTTGCATTTCCTTTTCGATAAAGGCCCAGTGTTTGTGACCATCTTTGAGCAGATCATTGCCCTTTGCACCGTCTGCCATAGACAGGATCATGCGGGGCTTGCGGTTCAGATCATCTTCAAAGAGAGAAGCAAAGTCTGTCTGATTGTCTTTGAGCCAATTGATCACAGTGGGGGCATTGGGGGTGGCTGGCTGGTTGGTCGCCTTGCGCCAGACTGCGCTGAGGAAATGTGGGTTCAACCGGTCTAGGCGCTTTAGTAACTCAAAAGCGGGCTTTTGACTGATGGTCAGATAGTCATTATCCGGGAAATCTTTTGCGCGATTTGAGCTGATACAGACGGACATGACAAGGCGCATGGCAAGCTGGACTGGCAGGGCGATCCATTCTTCGTCTGTCAGGGCAAAATGCTTGCAATAGGCTTTTACAATTTCTGCGCCCTCGACGATCAAATCCTCGCTTTGCATCAAGGCATAGGCCATGGTAACAGCCAACTCGTTGATTTGGCGGGAATAGGCCATATCGCCAAAGTCAATCAGGCCAATCTTATAGCGATTAGCGCTTTGTGCGTCTTCATTGACAATGAGGTTGTAATCATTGGCATCATGATGGATGACTGCGCCGCGCAAATGGGGGAAGATTGGTCGCACAATGGTGTCATAGCGCTCAAAAAAACGCTCGGCCATGGCCCGGTTGTCTTCATCGGCAATGTCTTTGAGAAAGGCGCGGCAATTGTCAATATTATCCAGATTCCAGAGGAAATCTGGTTGATGGGCGGCTGGATGGCCAAATCCCGACATGGCTTTTGAAAAGCGGCCCATGAAATCGCCCAGAGCCTGACGCAGAGCTTTGCTTTTTGGCATGTCGGCATAGAGGGTACCGCTCAAATAGCTGACCAGTCGCACCATATGACTGGGGTTTGTTTTGCTTTGGCCAATGTCTGCGCCTTGTGTGGTTTTTACCAGACGAGGCAAGTCAATATTGGGAGCGCAGGTTTGCATATGAGACAGGCAGGCGCATTGCAGTTCAATCAGGCTTTGCTCTTCATCGGCGTTGGAGAGCTTTAAAACATAAGCGCCTTTTTCGCTATCCAGTCGCATATTCTGATCGCGCTCGCTGACCAGTTCTTTCCATGTGCCTTCAAGACTATAGAGCTGGCTGGTCAGACTTTTTATGTGATCAAGGGACAGAGCGGGAGGCGGTGTTTCAAAAGCTGACATGAAAACAGTCCTTGCGAGGAGAGAGCATTTGAAGAGGTAGAGCGCAGTGTTATAGCTTGCTTTTTTATTTATTGTATTTTGTATCCAATTATTTTTGGCTTTGCAAAAACTTTCTGTTTTTAGGTCTTTATAACCTGCAATTCTGCTTTTGGGGGCTGCAATACAAAGTCCCGCTTCGATCGTGTTGCGAAGCGGGACTTTTCTTTTGCCGTTGGTATAACGTTTATTCTGCGGCTGTTTGGCTGTCTTTGCCAATCACGCCCCGGGCGATCTGATCCTGTTCAATGCTTTCAAACAGAGCGCGGAAATTGCCCTCTCCAAAGCCATCATCGCCTTTGCGCTGGATGAATTCGAAGAAAATGGGGCCAATGACTGTTTTGGAGAAAATCTGCAATAAAATTTTGGTTTGGCCCCCATCAACAACGCCTTCGCCATCGATCAGAATGCCGTGTTTTTGCATGGCATCGATTGGCTCTTGATGGCCGTTTACCCGTGTGTGGCTGTTTTGGTAATAGGCGTCAGGTGGGCCCGGCATGAAGCGCAGGCCATGGTCATAGAGCATGTCGGTGCCCTGATAGATATTTTCGCTGCCAATTGCGATATGCTGGATGCCTTCGCCCTTGTATTTTTTTAGATATTCTTCGATCTGGCTTTTTTCATCGGCGGATTCATTGATCGGAATGCGGATCTTGCCACAGGGTGATGTGAGGGCTCGGGAAAAAAGACCCGTTAATTTGCCTTCAATGTCAAAGAAGCGGATCTGCTTGAAATTGAATAGCTTATGATAAAAATTGTACCATTTATCCATATTGCCGCGGATGACATTATGGGTCAGATGATCGAGATAGTAAAAGCCAAAGCCTTGCGGTTTTGGGTCTGCCTCGCCCAGCCAGTCAAAGCCTTGATCGGGATAGACTGAGCCTTTTTCGCCATAGCGTTCGATGAAATAGAGAATGCTGCCGCCGATGCCCTCAATGGCGGGAACATCGAGGGTCTTGTCATTGCCTTGATAGGCTGTGGCCCCTTGTTCGATGGCGTGATTGAAAGCGTGTTGTGCATCCACCACGCGCCATGCCATGGAAGCGGCGCATGGGCCATGCAGATCAATGAAACGATCCGCGAAGCTGCCTTTTTCAGCATTTAAGAGATAATTGATATCGCCTTGACGATAGAGGGTGATGTCTTTGGTTTTATGCTTGGCAACAGGCACAAAGCCCATGGAGCGAAACAGGGTGTCGAGTTTTTCTGGCTCTGGATGGGCAAATTCAACAAATTCCATGCCATCGGTTCCAGCGGGATTTTCTGCATCGATCGTGGCAGGGCCTTGATGGTGGGGGAAGGGTCCCATGGTCTCTCTCCTCAACTTTGATTGTTTGGCGGACTTTGTTGTGTTTTGATTTTGGTGTGCTGATCCGCCTTTCTCTCTATTTTGATGCAAAAGACTTGCATTTTGTGTGCTTTTTATCGCATCTTTCTGGTTTAGTTTGCGTTTTTTGTGTGCTTTTAAAGGGAATGGTGCGTTTTATGGATCTGGACCATTTTGATTTGCGCTTGTTGGATGCCCTTCAGCAAGATGGGGCGATGACCAATCAGGACTTGTCTGATCTGGTGCATTTATCGGCGTCGCAATGTTCCCGTCGTCGCTCTCGATTGGAAAAAGAAGGCATTATCCGGCGTTATCGCGCGGTGTTGGCACCGGAAAAACTGGGCTTGGAGGTCACGGTTTTTATGAATGTGACGCTCAATACCCATAGCCGGGACAATGCACGCTATTTTCGCACGCTTTTGCAAAATGTGGCGGCAGTGCGTGAAGCCCATGCCTTGGTTGGTGATATGGATTATCTGGTCAAGCTGGTGGTCAATGATTTGTCGATGTTGTCGGAAATCGTCAATGATATCTTTTTGCCCCACGAAAGTGTGCAGCATGTGCGCACCTCTATTGTGCTGGAAAGCCTGAAAGAGGAAGGGCCGTATAATCTGGAGCATTTGAAAGGGGCTCTTGGTTAGGACATAAACAGATCAAAGGCGCGTGACATTGCCTTTTGGTCAAATTTGGTTCATCAGAGAGTTATCCTTTCCGATAAGATGGACAGCATAGTTTCAAGCAGGTTGTTTTATGGCAGAGCGCGTTCTTCGTTCGGCAGATTTGGCAAGTGCGCATAGTCGTGTCCTGATGATTGCGGCCATCTTTCTTGCAATTGCTGTGATGATTGCCGGTATTCTGGCCTATCGATTGGCTCTGTTTGCAAACACAGATCAAGCACAGGCGCGCCTTACGTTGCAGGTTCAGGCTCTGGCAAATTCTCTTGAGAAATACCGATTGCTTGCGCCCCTTGCAGCCCGCCGCCCTGATGTTCTTGCAATCTTGTCCAATCAACCCGGTTGGGAGGGTAAGGATGCTGCGCTTTTAACTGTGTCGCAGCTTGGGGTGATGAGCAGTGCGGTAGAAATTGAACTGACCTATTTGTCCGGTGATCGTTTTCTTGTGCTGGATAACCAGTTGGTTCCTGCCTCTGCTTCCAATGGAGTGCGCGGGTTTCGATCTGATATTGTGGATGCCTTTCAGGGACGTCTTGGGCGACGCTTGCCCGCTGAAAAGGATGGGCAAATCTATATTTTCTCCAGCCCTGTAAGATTTGAGGGTGTTCTTGTCGGTGCGCTTTCTGTTCATGTTGATATGAGTGAGACCGAAGAAAACTGGGCGCTCTCTGCGGAGCCGATCATCGCTGTGGATGCCACAAATCGGGTGATTCTTTCCAATCGGGATGGGTGGTATGGGGCTGATTTCAGATTGGTGGAGCAAGCGCGTGGAAAGGCTGACACAGGCAAGACAGAAACAGGCAAGACAGAAACAGGCAAGGATGTCAGGCTGATGGCCGATTTCAGTTTGTTTGGGCCTACTCTTGTTTCTGTCTTTGGGAAACGGCAAAAGCAGCGGTTTGTGGCCGCCATGCATATTGACCCTTTGCTTGGTTGGACATTCTATGCGCTTGAACCTTTGCGAAAGCCCGCTCTGGTGGCGGTTAGTGTCGGTATGGGTGTGGCCATGGTCGGCGGGTTTCTTCTGGGATGGCTTTGGGTGGCCTTCAATCGCCAGCAACTTCAGTTGACACAAAGGCGGCGCGATAAGGCATCGGCGCTTTGGTTGGAGCGGCGGGTGAGAGACCGCACCAAAGAATTGCGCCAGACACAGGCTGGCCTTATTCATTCTGCCAAGCTGGCCGCTATTGGTCAGATGTCAGCGGTTTTGAGCCATGAATATAACCAGCCACTGTCGGCTATTCGCTCTTATGCCGAGAATGCGCAGCTTCTGTTTGAAGCTGGCAAATCAGAGAAAGGCAGCGATAATCTTGTGCGTATCAGCAAGCTGGTGGATCGTCTGGCCAAGCTTTCTCGCAATTTGAAGAGTTTTGCGCGACGGCCCGGTGTCGATACAAAGCCTGTATGTGTTGCGGTGATTGTGGATGAGGCGATGATGCTGATGATGCCACAGGCGCGCAAATGCGGGGTCGAGATTGTTGCCTTGAGCCAAGATAAGGATTTGAATGTTCTGGCGGGTCATACCCGTTTGGAACAGGTTTTGATCAATCTGATGTCCAATGCGCTGGATGCGTTTGTTGAGGCGGGACTTGCCAATGGTCGTATTCAGATTGAGAGCTTTGCAAAAGGTGAGATGGGCATCATTCGGGTGAGTGATACTGGGGTGGGGGTTGATGATGCCCTGCGTCATGATATTTTTGAGCCCTTTGTGACCAGCAAGGATCATGGGCATGGTTTGGGGCTTGGTTTGCCGATTGCCTTTAATCTGATCAAAGGATTTGGCGGGGATTTGATATTGATTGAGTCGCCTGATCCGGCCTTTAAAACCTGTTTTGAAATTTGTCTGCCTTTGGCAAAATGAGGATAGTCTTGATGACACCCAAAATCTTATTGGCTGAAGATGAGGAAGAGGTCCGCTTTGCCTTGAAACAGGGTTTGGAGCTGGCTAACTTTGACGTGCAGGATTTTCCGGGTGCTGATGGTGTGCTGGAATGGGTGTCACGCCCTTTTGATGGCATTTTGGTGTCCGATATTCGCATGGGTGATGCGGATGGGCTGGCGCTGATGAAAGAGGTGCAGGAGATTGATGATGCCTTACCGGTGATTTTGATCACAGGGCATGGGGATGTGCCCTTGGCGGTGGAGGCCATGCGCTCTGGGGCCTATGATTTTATTGAAAAGCCTTTCCCGGTTGCGCAATTGGTGTCTGTTGTTGAGCGCGCTTTGGAAAAGCGGCGGCTGGTTTTGGAAAACCGGGCTTTACGGCAGGAATTGGCCGAAGAAAGCGCTCTTGAGGGCCGCTTGGTTGGGCGCTCCGATGTGATGGGGCGTTTGCGCTCTGATATTCTGGCTTTGGCCGATACGGATGCGGATATCCTGATTGAGGGAGAAACAGGTGCGGGCAAGGAAATGGTTGCGCGTGCTTTGCATGAAGAAGGCAAGCGAGCGGACAAGCCTTTTGTGGCGCTCAATTGTGGTGGTTTGCCTGCCGAGATTATTGAATCAGAATTGTTTGGCCATGTGCAAGGGGCTTTTACAGGTGCCTCTGCCAAACGTGTGGGAAAATTGGAGCATGGCAATGGCGGCACCGTCTTTTTGGATGAGATTGAATCGATGCCGCTGGAATTGCAGGTTAAGTTGTTGCGGGTGATTGAAGACCGCATGATTGAGCCTTTGGGCACCAATCAGTCAATTGCGTTGGATATTCGCTTCATTGCGGCCACCAAGACCGATTTGGAGCAAGCAAGCAAAGAGGGCAGCTTTCGGGCAGATTTGTTTTATCGTTTGAATGTGGTCACGGTGCGCATTCCGCCTTTGCGTGAACGCAAGGAAGATATCCCGGATCTGTTCAACTTTTTGGCTCGTGGCGCGCGCTCACGCTATCGCAAGGAGATCCCGGATTTACAGTCTGCATTGCTGGATCGGCTGATGGATTATGACTGGCCGGGCAATGTACGCGAATTGCGTAATGCGGCGGACCGCTTTGTCTTGGGGCTGTCTTTGGGGCTGGGCGATGAGGTGATTGAGCCGCAAAGTCTGCAAGCCAGTTCCTTGTCCGAGCGAGTGGGGGCCTATGAAAAACGTTTGGTGGCCGAAGAATTGCGCCGACAAGAAGGCTGTCGCACCAAAGCTGCCGAAGCGCTGGGTGTTGGCCGCAAAACTCTCTATGACAAGATGGCAAAATACGGCTTGGAATGAGGATTTAAGTTTCTCATTTTCTCTCACGGCTCTTCCGGCCTTTGGCCGTATTTTTTCTGTTTTTCTCTCACGTGCTATTCAATGCTTTGCATCGGCACTACGAGGTGCGCTTCGCGCTTGCCTATCGGTCGTCAGAAAAAGAAGGATTTCTTTTTCTGGATTCTTTTCCCTCAATGACGCAAGGATAAAAGAATACGGTGAAAATATAGATTTTCACCGGGAACCGATAGGTGACCGGGCCGGATGGCCCGCGCCCTCGCAGGCCGGCCAAAGGCCGGAATAGCCGTGAGAGAAAAAATACGGCAAAAACATCGCGTTTTCATTGGGAGCTGATAGGTGACCGCAGCTTGTCTGCGCACCTCGTAGTGCCGATGCGTAGCATCGAATAGCACGTGAGAGATATAAAAGCGGCGAATAGCCATAAGAGATATTAAGACACAAAATTGTATAGAAAAAGTGACATTCCCTGATATTGCTGTGTGGGAATGGTGACAGATGTCGTACTTATGCGGACATTGGCGTCTTTTTGACTAGATAGGATGAGTGATTGGAATCTCAAGACGAATCCTGAAATTTACAAAAAATTTAGAAACTGGCACGGGCTTTGCTATCTATTTGGCATCTTTAACGGCTCAATGGTGTGATCCATTGGGTGATTGATGATTTCTCGGGAGGAGATAGACAATGAAAAAGTTCGTTCTTGCGGCAGCAACCGCTGCTCTTATGGCTGGTAGTGCCCCTGCAATGGCCAATTGCGATGACGGTGAAGTGGTCATTAAATTCTCGCATGTAACTGCTGCTACTGGCCATCCAAAGGGTGAAGCGGCGACCTTGCTGGCAAAGCGCGTGAATGAGGAAATGAACGGCAAGGCTTGTATGGAAGTTTTCCCGAACTCCCAGCTGTTCAATGATAACAAGGTGTTGGAAGCTCTGCTTCTGGGCGATGTGCAGATGGCCGCTCCGTCTCTTGCCAAGTTTGAGAAATATACCAAGAAATTCCGTTTGTTCGACTTGCCATTCCTGTTCAATGACATTGATGCGGTTGATCGTTTCCAGACCTCTGCGGATGGGCAAAAGCTTTTGGACAGTATGCAGCGCAAAGGCTTGCAGGGTCTTGGTTACTGGCATAATGGCATCAAGAACTTTTCTGCTAACAAACCATTGGTCAAGCCTTCAGATGCGTCCGGTTTGAAATTCCGCGTTCAAACATCAGAAGTGGCTGTTGCCATGATTGAAGCGCTGGAGGCCAACCCACAGAAACTGGCTTTTAAAGAAGTTTATGGCGCTTTGCAGACCGGTGTTGTGGATGGTCAGGAAAATACCTGGTCCAACATCTATACCAAAAAATTCTTTGAGGTTCAGGATGGTGTGACCGAGACCAACCATCAGGTGCTTGATTATCTGGTTGTGACCTCTACCGAATGGTGGGATGGTTTGGACCCTGCTGTGCGCGATCAGCTCAAAAAAATCATGGATGAGGTCTCTGCAACCCGTAATGCCATGTCTACCGAGATCAACAAGCAGAACCGTGCGAAAATCCTTGAAGCTGGCGGTAAAATCCGTGAGCTGTCCAATGAAGAGCGTCAGGCATGGGTGGATGTCATGAAGCCTGTTTGGGACAAGTTCAAGGATGATATTGGTCAGGATCTGATCGATTCTGCTTTGTCTGCCAACAAATAAAATCTGCTGTATGGGATTTGGTATGGGCGGCTTGAAGGCTGCCCATACTGACAGATAAGGCCAGGATTGGCTGTTGGGGAGGAAAGATGGAGCGTCTTTCGAACTTTGTCACGAAATTTGAAGAAAGTGTAATTGCGCTGTTGCTGGCAGGGATGACCTTGCTGTCTTTCTCGCAGGTGATTGCCCGTTATGTGTTCAATTCAGGCTGGGGCGCTGCTTTGGAAGCGACCACTTTGATGTTTGCCTGGATGATTCTGTTTGGCATGTCTTATGGCATCAAAATTGGTGCGCATTTGGGGGTGGATGCGGTGATCAATATGTTGCCAAGTCGTAGCTTTCGCATTGTTGCTGTGCTGGGGGCTTTGTCCGGTGTCGTTTATGCCCTGATCCTGCTGGATGGATCGCTGACCTATGTTGGCAAGATGTGGAAATTTAATATCGGCATGGAAGAGCTTCATTTCCCTGACTGGTTTGCCAATGGGCTGGCCCCTGCTTTGGGATGGGAAATTTATGACAATGAAGTGCCGCGCTGGCTCGCCTATTCCATCCTTCCTATCGGTCTGGCCCTGTTTGCTTTTCGCTGTTTGCAAGCGGCTTGGCAAATCATCAAGGGTGATCGCAAGATGATGATTGCCAGTCATGAGGCCGAAGAGCTTGTGGCTGAGAATAAAGACGCGGTTTAGGAGACAGCTTCATGGAAACCCTTTTTCTGTTTGGGCTGGTTCTTAGCCTTTTGCTGATTGGTGCGCCAATCTCTATTTCGCTGGGTCTGTCCAGTGTGTTGTATATTGCCTTTTTCTCCAACGATTCTATGGCCTCAATCGCCCAGAAATTGTTTGAAGCAACCGAGCATTATACGCTTCTTGCCATTCCTTTCTTTGTGGTCTCGTCTTCCTTCATGGCAACAGGGGGCGTGGCGCGTCGCATCATTCGCTTTGCAATTGCTGTCGTTGGGCCATTTCCCGGTGGTTTGGCCATGGCCGGTGTGTTTGCCTGTATGTTGTTTGCAGCCTTGTCCGGTTCTTCCCCTGCAACGGTGGTTGCGATTGGCACCATTGTTATTGCCGGGATGAAAGAAGTTGGCTATCCAAAAGAATTTGCGGCTGGTGTGATTGCCAATGCCGGGACGCTCGGTATCCTCATTCCGCCTTCCATCGTGATGGTGGTGTATGCGGCGGCAACGGATGTGTCTGTTGGCCGGATGTTCTTGGCCGGTGTGATTCCGGGTCTGTTGGCGGGTCTTATGCTGATGGGCGGGATTTATTTCTCGGCCAAAAAGAACAATTATCCGCGCCAGCCTTGGCAGGGTATGGGAGAATTTCTCTCTGCCGCTGGTGATAGCGCCTTTGGTCTGTTCCTGATCATCATCATTCTTGGCGGTATTTATGGTGGTATCTTCACCCCAACGGAAGCGGCTGCTGTTGCTGCGGTTTATGCCTTTTTCATCGCGCTGTTCATCTATCGCGATATGGGGCCATTGAAGGGTGAGCCTTGGCGCAAACCCGGTGAAGGTCTGGGTGAGGCGACATTTCGCAATAGCTATATGATGATTACGCGCTCGGTTCCTGCCATCTTTCATAGTGATACCCAAAAGGTGATGACGGATTCGGCCAAGACTACCATCATGCTGATGTTCATCATTGCCAATGCTCTGTTGTTTGCTCATGTTCTGACAACAGAGCGTATTCCCCAGCAAATCACGGATTTGATGATTGGCGCAGGCTTTAACTGGTGGACTTTCCTTTTGGCGGTCAATCTGTTGCTCTTGTTGGGTGGTCAGTTTATGGAACCATCCGGTCTGTTGCTGATTGTTGCGCCTGTGGTCTTCCCGATTGCTATTGAGCTGGGTGTAGACCCCATTCACCTTGGCATCATTATGGTGGTGAATATGGAAATTGGCATGATCACGCCGCCTATTGGTCTCAATCTGTTTGTGACATCTGGGATCACCGGCATGTCGCTCATTCAGGTGGTGCGTGCGGCGCTGCCTTGGGTTGGCATTTTGATGATCTTCCTCATTCTGGTGACCTATGTGCCCTGGATTTCTACGGCGCTTCCAACGGCACTGATGGGGCCAGAAATTATCACTCGATAAATTTTCTTCGAAAATCCGGGGATTGAGTGATATCTCCCAAGACGAAAAGGCCATTCTGTTTTGCAGGATGGCCTTTTTGCTTTTGTTGATCTTTGCAGGCTGGAGTCAAAAAAGCGGATCGGCTACAAGAGAAAGACTTTCTAAAAGACGAGGGCAAAATGGCTGTTATCGATTGGCGGGATTTGAAGCGGGATGCGTTTGAGCCATCTCGCATGGCAAAGGCGCTTGTAGTCTTGCCCATTGCAGCGATTGAACAGCATGGCCCGCATTTGCCTGTGGGCACGGATGCTTTTTTGGCGGAAGGCTATCTTGCGCATTTGCGTGAGGTTTGCCCGGATGATCTGGATTTGATTGTGCTGCCTTTGCAGCAGATTGGCTGGTCAGATGAGCATTTGGACCAAAGTGGCACGTTAAGCGCCAGTTGGAAATATTTGCTGCCACTTTGGACGGATTTGCTGCTTTGTGCCAAGCGATGCGGGGCGCGCAAGGCCATTGTTATCAATAGCCATGGGGGCAACAGCCCTTTGATGGATCTTTTGATGCAGGATATGCGCGTGCATCACAAGATGCAGGTCAGCGCCACCAATTGGCTGCGTTTTGGTCTGCCTGATGGTCTCTTTGATGCTGATGAACAGGCTTATGGCATTCATGGCGGAGCGGTTGAGACATCGATGATGTTGCATCTGCGCCCTGATCTGGTGGATATGAGCAAAGCGGGGGATTTTTCTTCTGCGCAACAAAGGCTGGCCAAAGAGTTTACGCATTTGCGCTTTTATGGTCGCAAACCAATGGGTTGGATGGCCAGTGACTTGAACCAAGAGGGCGTTGTGGGCAATGCCAGCCTTGCCAGTGCGCAAGCTGGTGAGCGTCTGATTGCGTATATTGTTGGGGCTTTTGTGGTGTATGCGCGCGAAATGGCAGAGTTTGATTTGCCCGCCTTGTCTTGACGCTGTTGCTGTTTCTGATCTGTGCATAATGTCGCATCTGTGCTTTTCATGTGATCATGGCTTGACCCTCTAGTCGCTGGAGGCTTTAGATTTGCTTATGATTTAGGCTTAGGGCCATGGTTGTTGGTTATAAGGATGTTTGCGCTTATGTCGACTACAGATGCATTGCATGACGGCAATTCCCATAAAGATAGCCTCACGCAGGATAGCGTTGAGAAGACCTATATTTTTGATGTGACAGGGATGCATTGTGCGGGCTGTTCGTCTCGGGTTGAGCGTGTGCTCAATGCCAAGGGGGGGCTTGAGGCCAGTGTCAATCTGGCGCTGGAACGGGCTGATGTGGTCGTGAGGGGTGCGTATGGTGCCGATGATGTGAAAGCCCTCATTGAGGAGACCGGCTTTGGGGCCAGCTTGCGTCAAGGCTCGATTGCCGAGCGCCAGCAGCAGGCCGATGCGCTGGATGGTATGCGAGAGAAAGAGGAGCAGAGAAGTTTTCGGCTTTTTGTCTTTTCGCTTGTTTTGACCCTTCCTTTGGTTGCGCCCATGTTTGTGGGCTGGTTCGGGCTGGATTGGCATGTGGCTCCATGGTGGCAATTGGCTTTGGCAGCGCCTGTGCAAGTGATTGTCGGTCAGCGCTTTTATATCGGGGCTTTTAAAGCGTTGCGCTCCAAAGGGGCCAATATGGATGTGTTGGTGGCGCTTGGCACAAGTGCGGCCTTTTTGTTTTCGCTTTATCAGGTGCTGTCTTTGGGGGATGGCGCGAAGGGGCATTTATATTTTGAAGCCTCTGCCGCGATTCTGACCCTTATTTTGTTTGGTAAATGGCTGGAAGGGCGTGCGCGACGCTCGGCCTCGGATGCTTTGCGTGCCTTGATGCAGTTGCGCCCTCAAACTGCGCGTTTGGTGCGCGAAGGGCGGTCCGATCAGGAGGTTGCGCTGGAACAGGTGCGCAGCGATGATCTTGTGCGGATCTTCCCCGGCGAGACCGTGCCTGTTGATGGGGTGATTGTTGAAGGCAAAAGCGAGTTTGATGAAGCGCTTTTGTCTGGCGAGAGCTTGCCTGTCATGCGCGAGCAGGGTGGCAAGGTGGTCACAGGGGCGATCAATGGGGTTGGCTCGGTTGTGGTGCGGGTAACAGCCCTTGGTGATGACAGCGTTCTGGCGCGGATCACGCGCTTGGTGGATGAAGCCCAGACGGGGCGGGCCAAATTGCAAAGTTTGGCGGATCGGGTCTCCAGCATTTTTGTGCCTGTTGTGGTCGCCTTGTCTGTTTTGACTTTTGCTGGCTGGCTTTTACTGGATGGCTCTTTTGAGCAGGGCTTGGTGGCCTGTGTGTCTGTTTTGGTGATTGCTTGCCCGTGTGCTTTGGGGCTGGCAACGCCAACGGCTTTGGTTGCGGGCACTGGAGCTGCGGCGCGTCAGGGGATTTTGATTCGCGATATTGATGCCTTGGAAGCGGTGCGCAAGATTGATCAGGTCTGGTTTGACAAAACGGGTACGCTGACCATGGGGCAGCCTGCTTTGGTGGATCTTGCCTGTTATGCGGATTGGCAAAAAGAAGATATTTTGCGTCTTGTCGGGGCTGTGCAAAGCCAAAGCGAGCATCCGTTGGCAAAGGCCAGTGTTGCAGCGGCCAAAGAGGTGATGGACCCATCTTTATCTGTGCGTGATGTGGTTGCCCATGTGGGGCAAGGGGTTGCCGCGCAGATTGATGACAAAGCAGTGCTGATTGGTAAGGCAGACTTTTTGCAGCAAAGTGGTATCGCTTTGGAAGAGGCGCAAGGTCAGGCTGATCAGGCAAAAATCGAGGGCCATAGTGTGAGCTATGTTGCACTGAATGGTGTATTAATTGCGCTGCTCTCTTTTTCAGATCCTGTGCGCCCAAGCAGCAAAGCCGCTATTTCAGCCCTGAAAGGTCTGGGCCTTAGTGCCAATATGTTGAGCGGTGACAATAGTGCGGTTGCCAAACGGGTGGGGGATGCGCTTGGTCTGGATGACAGCAAAGGGGAAATGAGTCCCCATGGCAAGCTGGATCATTTGAAAGGCTTGCAAGCCAAAGGGCATCATGTGGCAATGGTTGGGGATGGTTTGAATGATGCGCCGGCTCTGGCGCAAGCCAATCTTGGCATTGCTATGGGATCGGGGACTGATGTTGCCATTGGGGCGGCATCTATTACCCTGATGCGGCCAGATCCGCAGCTTGTGGCCAGTGCTTTGGACATTGCCAATAAGACTTATGCCAAGATCTGGCAAAATTTGTTCTGGGCTTTCATTTATAATGTGATTGGTTTGCCATTGGCCGCTTTTGGCTTTCTCAATCCGGCTTTGGCCGGGGCCGCGATGGCTTTGTCATCGGTTTCTGTTGTCAGCAATGCCTTGCTGCTGCGTCGCTGGAAAGTGACGGATTAGATAAAATAAAGAAACCCCGCCAGATAGTATGCTGGCGGGGTTTTTGAGTTTATCGGGCAAATATGTCTTGCGCCATTTGGTCAGCAATCAGGCCGGTTGGCTGGTTTGTGGCCTCTGCCTTTTGGAAAATCTGGCGCAAGGTTTCGCCAATTGCGACGCTTTTATCGGTGGCTTCCTGTCTGGTTTGCGGCGTATTTTCTGCCATGGCCACGGCAATCACACCACCAGCATTGGTGACATAATCAGGCGCATAGAGAATGCCTGCCTCTTTAAGGGCTGCATCATGCTTGGCGCTTAACAGCTGGTTGTTGGCCGCTCCTGCAACGATCTTTGCCTTGATTTGGGGAATGGTCCGAGTGTTGAGGCCTGCACCCAGTGCACAAGGGGCGAAAATATCGCATTCGACTTCGTGAGCCTGATCCGGTGCGCACATGGTGGCATCAAAGGCATTGATTGCCTTGTCCAGATTGGGTTTATGGACATCTGAGACAATCAGGATTGCCCCTTCCTCATGCAAATGTTTGGCGAGGCGAAAGCCGACATTGCCAAGGCCCTGAATACTGATCCGCAAGCCTTTTAAATCGCTGGTGCCAAATTGATGGGCTGCCGCCGCCTTGATGCCATGATAGGTGCCAAGTGCGGTATAGGGGGAAGGATCGCCAAGGCCTCTATTTGAGGTGCCGCTTATATTGGGGGCGATTTGCGCCATATGCTCGGCATCTTGTGCGGTGATGCCCACATCTTCTGCGGTGATGTAAGTCTCTGCCAGACATTTGACATGGCGGGCAAAAGCTTCGATGAGCTGTGGGCTTTTATCCTTATGCGGATCGGCAATGATCACCGATTTGCCGCCGCCATGGGCAAGGCCTGCCAAGGCATTTTTATAGGTCATGCCACGAGACAGGCGTAGCGCGTCCGTCAGAGCTTCAAGGGAGCTGTCATATGGCCACATTCTGCAACCGCCAATGGCGGGGCCCAAATTGGTGTTGTGCACGGCAATGATGGCTTTGAGGCCATTTTTCTTGTCTGCACAAAACAGAACCTGTTCGTGATCATCAAATTCAGGGTGATCAAATGTCACAGCCATGTCAAAGGTCTCTGGAATAAGTGTCATGTCTTCCTCGAAATTGCCGGTTTCGAGGAATTATCTCCCGATTTTGGGAATATAATGTCTTATTTTCTCATTTCTTGCGGTTTTTTGATGCTATTTTGTTTCTGAAATCAATAAGATTGCATTGAATTATTCCTGTGGTTGACAGATGGTGTCATCTTGTTGCCAGACTTTGCTGCAAGATAAGGTCGGTTATTCTGTGATACGTGATTATACGAAAGAGAGCCTGATGAGAAAAGCGTCCTTGATTGCAATGGGGGTGGCATGTGTTGCTGGTCTTTTGGGCTCTGTTGGTCAGGCTTTGGCTCATCCTCATGTCTGGGTCAGCGTGCGCACCGAGCTTGTTATGGATGGCAGTATGGTGAAGGCTATTCGTCATCATTGGATGTTTGACGATGCGTTTAGCGCGTTTGCCACCCAAGGGCTGGATGAAAATGGCGACGGTATTTTGTCTCGCGAAGAATTGCAGCCTCTGGCCAAGGTGAATGTCGAGTCTTTGTCTGACTATGATTATTTCAGCGATCTTTATGTGAAAAGCGCGTCGGATGATGAGGACTTGGCTTTTAGCGATCCAAGCGACTATTGGCTGACTATGGAAAAAGGCCAGCTGGAGTTGCATTTCACTTTGCCTGTTATCAAACAACTGGATGCCAAAGCGGAGTTGCTTTTAGATGTGTATGATCCAAGCCTGTTTGTGGATTTTTCTTTTGCGCAAGGCAAGAATGTGACCTTGGTGGATGGCGGCAATAATGGTGGCAAAGGTTGCTCTTTTGAGGTGAAAAAACCTGAAGCACTGGATGAGGCAACGATGAATTTGTTGTCGCAAATTCCTGCCAGCCAGCGTGATATTCCAGAAGATTTGATGAAAATGACGGCCACGCTGGCCAATCAGGTATCTTTGACATGCAAATAAGATGTGCTTGGGCTTTTGTGCTTTTCGCTGCCTTGATTGCCATGGTGGGTCTGGCCAACCCTGCTTTGGCGGCTTCCTCTCCTTTTGGGGTTGCTTTGCCCGAAAGTGGCGGTGTTGCTAATGCTGGCCTTTGGGGTGAAGTGCAGGGATGGATCCTTGCATATCAGGCCGATTTTTATCTGGCTTTGAAGGATATGGTGCGCGCCATTGATGAAGAGCCAAGTGCTTTGCTGGCCTTATTGGGTTTGTCTTTTGCCTATGGGGCGTTTCATGCGGCAGGGCCGGGGCATGGCAAAGTTGTGCTGACGACTTATTTGTTTGCCTGTGGTGCGACAGCGCGGCGCGGTGCTTTGCTGGCGCTTATTGCTGCACTGGTGCAGGCCAGTGTTGCAGTGGGCTTGATTGCTGTTGCTGCTCTTTTGCTGAATTTGACATCGTTTGTCATTACCCAGACCGCCCAATTTTTGGAATTGGCCTCTTATGCGCTGTTTGTTCTGTTGGGCTTTTGGCTTTTGAGCCGGGCATGGCGAGCTGCTTTTGCCATGACAGAAAAACCGGGTGATTATGATCATCACAATCACTCTCACGATCACGGTCATCCTCACCACGATCACAGCCACCATGATCATGAGGATGGCTCCTGTTCTTGTGGGCATAGTCATGCCCCCAGTCTTGAAATGGCTGATCAGGCGCGCTCTTTTAAAGCCATGGCTTTGGCTGTTTTTTCGATGGGGTTGCGGCCTTGTTCCGGTGCGTTGATCGTTTTGGTTTTTGCCCTGTCCCAGCAGGTTTTTTGGGCCGGGATTCTGTCAGCCTATGCGATGGGTATTGGCACGGGCTTGACCATTGCTGTGCTGGCCTTATTTGCGGTTTATGCCCGGCATGTGTCGCAAAAGATTGCTGGGCGCAGTTTATCTCATCGCGCTTTTGACTGGCTTGGGGTTGGCATTTTGGCCTTTGCCGGGCTGATTGTAGCAGCGTTTGGTGGGGTGTTGTTGGCGGCCAATCTTTTATGAGGCTTTTGCCTAATCCAGCGCGGGCGGTTTGAGGCTTGGTTCGTCATTTTGTGGGGAAATCAGGCCCATTTCCATGGCAATATGGGTGAGCTGGGCGGCATTGCCACCGCCTATTTTTTCGCGCATACGCTGGCGATGGCTTTCGACCGTGCGCACTCCGATGCCTAGATCCTGTGCTATTTCCTTATTGGCTTTGCCATTGGCAATGCCCAGCAAAACATCGCGTTCACGATCCGTTAAATTGTAAGGATTGGGGTCGTTTTTTTCTGTCTCTTCTTTGAGTGCTGAGAGGGAGACATTTTTTGAAAAATAAAACCCTCCGGCGGCAACGGATGCGATGGCAGAGACCATGCCTTGGGTGCAGACATCCTTGAGCAAAAAGCCGTTGGCACCGGTTGCCATGGCAGCTTGCACATATTCGGGATTGTCATACATGCTCAAGAAGAGAATGCCGCATGTCCTGTTATGATGGCGAATGACTTTTGCTGCTTCCAGACCGTTCATATGGGGCATGGAAATGTCTAAAATAACAATGTCTGGATGATAGAGGCGTGTATAATCAATGGCTTGCTGGCCATTTTCGGCTTCGGCGATGATTTCGAGATTGTCTTCCATTTCCAGTCTGGCGCGGATGCCATCGCGCACTAGAGCGTGGTCATCGGCAATCACAATGCGCAATTTGCCCGGCCTTTGCTCCTGCCTTTTGGGCATGGTGTCTGGTGCTGGTTTGACCATTTTTTCGTCTCATGATCTTGTTTTTGGATCTTGTGCTGGCTCTTGATCCTAGCTTTGCGGCAAGTTGGCGAATAATTCAAGCCCCCCGGATGTGGCATTTCGAAGGGTAAGGCTGCCGCCATGGCTTTCTATGCGTTCATGCATGTTGCGCAAACCAAGGCCTTCATTGCTCAAGGGCTTGTCGGGTTGGGGCAGGCCTTTGCCATTGTCGCGGATGGCAAGGGCGACCATCTGCTTTGCGTCCTCGACCCGCAAATGGATTTCTACTCTGTCGGCTTGCGCATGGCGTGCGACGTTGGTTAGAGCTTCCTGTACCACACGATAAAGGGCAATTTTGGCGCTTTCTTCCAGCCGGTCACCGATGGGACTGGTTTTGACAAGAGCTTGGATTTGGGTGCTTTCCTCAAAATCGCGCCCCAGATCGCGAATGGCCGCGGCAAGACCCATATTGTCCAGAGCAGAGGGGTGCAAATCTTTTGACAAACGTCTGACATCGGCAATGGAGGTATCGAGAATGGATAGACTTTTTTCCAGCAATGTGAAGGTTTTTTCTGCACGGGGAACTCTGTCCATGGCCATTTCCAGTCGATGGCGAATGGAGACCAGCAATTGCCCAAGGCCATCATGCAAATCACTTGAGACACGTTTGCGCTCTTCTTCCTGCACATCGACAATGCGTTTGGTCAGGGCTTTGAGGCGGGCATCGGCGAGTTTGTGTTCGCTATAATGCAGGGCACCGATGGAAATGGCGACAACGAGAACCGCGACAAGAGAAATCAGAAACAGGATGGTCTCTGTTTTGCGAATGGAGGCGCGCATATCGGCCTCAAAGGCAGAAACTTCTTTGTCGATATCATCCAGATATAGGCCGGTTCCGATCATCCAGCCCCATTTGGGCAAATAGGCGGCATAGCCCATTTTATGTCCCGGTTTTCCGGTGGCGGGATTGTTCCATAAATAGGTGTGATAATCGCCGCCATTGACGGCCTTTTTCATCAATTGCTGGATGATGAAATTATTCTCTTCATCCTTTAGATACCAAAGATTGGTGCCGACCAATTGTGGGGAGGGAGGATGAACAAGAGCGGTGCCAGCACGATCATAGGCAAAGAAATAGCCATTTTGTGAAAAGGCAAGATTGTGCAGGATTGTCTTGGCTATCTTTTGGGCCTGCCATGGTCTGTCATTGTCTTGCTGATAGATATGATCAATGGCTTTGAGGGCAAGACTGATATAATTGGCCAATTCCTGCTTTTTTGTCTCACGGATCCGTTTTTCAATCAATTTGCTTTCGGTTTCGATCAGCGAGGTTGATTCCTGATGGATGATTAATCCAGTGACAAAGGAGACAGCGACAATGGGTAGGACAGCAATTAGGAGTATTTTTATTTTGAAGGGCAATTTACCGTTGGCAGGCGGTCTGTTTTGTGGTCGTATCCTAGGCATGTTGCGCCCTCTTGTGGTTGTTTTGCGTAGTTTTACGGAAAAAATGTCGTTTAAACTACACTAGTCTGCCCCATGGCGTTTCGTTAAGCACTAGAAAGGCCCAAAACGGGCTTTGCAATCCATTCCAGATGATTGCTTGTGGAGGAAAAATATATGGATCGTCGTTCCTTTTTGAAAAAAGCCAGCCTTGTTTCCGGCGCTGCTGCTGCGTCTACTTTGGCTGCTCCTGCTTATGCGCAAGACAAACGCACTTTGAAGCTGGTGACCACATGGCCTAAAAACTTCCCCGGTCTTGGAACCGGTGCGCAGCGTATGGCTGATCGTATCACTGCCATGACAGATGGCCAGTTGACCGTCAAGCTCTATGCAGCTGGCGAATTGGTGCCACCTTTTGAGAGCTTTGATGCGGTGTCTACCGGTACTGCTGATATGTATCATGGAGCAGAATATTACTGGCAGGGCAAGCATAAGGCCTTTAACTTCTTTACCGCTGTGCCAATGGGTCTGACTGCGAACGAGCTGGACGCATGGATCAACAATGCCGGTGGTCAAGAGCTTTGGGACGAGCTATCCGCGCAATTTAATATCAAGCCTTTCATGGCTGGTAATACCGGCGTGCAGATGGGTGGTTGGTTCAATAAGGAAATCAACAGCCTTGAAGATCTCAAAGGCTTGAAAATGCGTATGCCGGGCCTTGGTGGTGAAGTGTTGCGTCGTTTGGGTGCCAGTGCGATTGCTCTGCCGGGCGGTGAGATTTTCCCATCCTTGCAATCTGGTGCGATTGATGCGACCGAGTGGGTTGGTCCTTGGAATGATCTGGCCTTTGGTTTCTACAAAATTACCAAATTCTACTATTATCCTGGTTTTCATGAGCCGGGTTCAGGCTTGGCTTGTGGTGTGAATCTGGATGTGTTCAACAGCCTGTCCAAAGCCCATCAGGCTGTGGTTCAGAATGCTTGCATGGCTGAGAACAACTTTATGTTCTCCGAGTTTAATGCTAAAAATGGTGCCGCTCTTGAGACTTTGCTGAACAAGCACAACGTCAATCTCAAGCAATTCCCTGATGATGTGTTTGATGCCATTGGCAAAAAGGCAGAAGAAGTGGTGGCAGAAGTGGCTGCGACCGATGATTTGTCCAAGCGCATTTATGACAGCTATCTGAAGGCTCGCAAGGATGTGGGCGACTGGGGTCGCATTTCCGAGCAGACCTATACCAAGAACCGCGATCGCGTTCTGGGTTAAGCCTTCTTTGGCGATTTGATAGCTCCTCCCGGTTTTCGGGGGGAGTTTCTTTTATCACCTCTCTCTTGACTGTATTTTTGAGAGGGGTGGCAATTGGATTGCGGTCTGTTTGCTGACAAAGGCAAGGGGGTCGGATCGTAACATAACAATTGTCTTTTGAGACATTGTTCGCCCGCAATGCATGCGCATCATCAAATAAGAAGAACAAGATGTGACAGGGGTTGCTGCTTGGCCCGATATGGGGCGGGAGTTAATAAACAATGCGAGCTTTCGCGGACCTGATAGACAGGTTTAATGTGGTGACTGGCAAGACACTGGCCTGGTTTGCCCTTTTTATCGTTCTGATACAATTCACTGTTGTGTTGATGCGCTATGTTTTTGGCATTGGTTCTATTTTTATGCAGGAGCTGATCGTCTATTTGCATGCTTTTTTGTTCATGCTGGCTTCTGCCTATACCCTTGCCAAAGACGGTCATGTGCGGGTGGATATTTTCTATCGTGAGGCGCATGCGCGCACCAAAGCGAAGATTAATCTGTTTGGTGCCGCTCTTTTGATGATTCCGGTTTGCGCCCTGATTGTCTATGTATCCTGGAGCTATGTCTCCAATAGCTGGGCGATTATGGAAGGCAGTCAGGAAACCTCCGGTATTCAGGCGCGCTTTTTGCTGAAAAGTGCCATTATCGGCTTTGCGGTTCAGATGGCCTTGCAAGGCTTTGTGATGATGGTTCGCTCCTGGTATGCGCTGCAAGGGGATGAAATTGAATTGCAGCGTTTGAAGATTACGGAGTGAATGATGGAAGCCTTTGCTCATATATTGGATCTGGCCATGTTCGCGGTTGCGTGTGTGGTTCTTATGCTCGGTTTCCCCGTAGCCTTCACATTGGCAGGTGTCGCTCTGGCCTTTGCTTTTATCGGTTTCATGCTTGGCGTGTTCGATATGAGCTTCTTGTCCGCTTTGCCGCAACGTATTTTTGGCACCATGACCAATGAGGTGCTGATTGCGGTGCCTTTGTTCGTGTTTATGGGCGTGATGCTGGAACGCTCCAAAGTGGCTGAGGAGTTGCTTGATACAATGGGCCGCCTGATGGGCTCGGTTCATGGCGGGCTTGGGATTGCGGTCTCGTTGGTGGGGGCTTTGCTTGCCGCCTCTACCGGGATTGTCGGGGCAACAGTGGTGACGATGGGGCTGTTGTCTTTGCCAACCATGCTCAAACGCGGTTATTCGCCAGAGCTTGCTTGTGGTTCGATTGCAGCGGCTGGCACTTTGGGGCAGATCATTCCGCCCTCCATTGTTCTGGTTATTCTGGGGGATCAACTCTCCAACGCCTATCAAAAAGCCCAGTTGGAAATGGGTATTTTCTCGCCGGAGACGGTCTCTGTTGGCGATTTGTTTGCCGGGGCGCTTATTCCGGGTTTGATGCTGGTTGGCTTTTATATTCTCTATCAGGTGATGGTTGCGATCATTCGCCCCAGCTCCGCGCCGTCTATTCCAAAATCTGAAAATCCTGGTGTGACTGGCAAGGAAATCATCCATGCCCTGTTGCCGCCAATCCTTTTGATTCTTGCTGTGCTTGGCTCCATTTTGGGCGGTATTGCAACGCCGACAGAAGCGGCTGCGGTTGGTGCTGTTGGTGCGATCCTGCTTGCGGGCTATCGTCTGGATGAAGATCACAGTTGGCCGATTTTTCTGGCGGCCATTGCGCTGGTTGTGATGCTGGTGCTGACTGCCAATATGGATTTGCGGGTTGCACGTGATGTTATCTCATCGACCGATCAGATGGGTATTTATGTGGCGATGGGCTGTTCTGGCGTTTTGGTATGGGGTATTGTGTCGGCGCTGTGGCGTATCTGGCAGGCCAAGGTTCTGGTGCCGGTGATGGAGGGCACGACGCAGGTCACATCTATGGTTTTTGTGATCCTGATTGGCGCGTCGCTGTTCTCACTGGTTTTCCGTGGTCTTGGTGGCGAGGAAATGATTCAGGAAGCCTTAGAGGGCATTCCCGGTGGTGCGGTCGGCGCGATGATTGCCGTCATGCTGCTGATGTTCTTCCTCGGCTTCTTCCTCGATTTCCTTGAAATTGTCTTTGTGGTGGTGCCAATGGTGGCGCCTGTCTTGCTGCAAATGGAAATGCCAAACGGGGAGCCGATGAGCCCGGTCTGGCTGGGTATTATGATGGCGGTCAATTTGCAGACCTCTTTTCTGACGCCGCCCTTTGGTTTTGCGCTTTTCTATTTGCGTGGGGTTGCTCCGGCCACTGTACGCACCATGCAGATATATAAAGGGATCATTCCATTTGTGTTGATTCAAATGCTGGCTTTGGTGTTGTTGTGGTATCTGCCAAGTCTGGCAACATGGTTGCCACAGATCATTTATGGCTAATATGTTGGCATGATTGAGCGTGAAAGGGGGGCTGATTTCAGCGCCCCTTTTTTATGTTTTGCTCTCTGTCCTGTTTCTCTCTGGGGGTGATTGTGGTGGTGATCGTCTTGTCTTGGTTCACTTCAATAGACGAAAGTGTGAGGGGATTTTGGGCATGGACTTGGAAAATTACGAGCGTTTGTCTCTTTTGAGGGTGTGCTTGTGGAAGAAAATTCGAACACTCGTATCTATTGAAGGAAGAGAGTTTTTTCTATTTACCTTTACGTAATCTATTTTTAGAAAGTGATATAAACTTCGTGAAGCATTTGAAACTTCACTCTTTTCTTTGCAATTGACGTAAAGGTAAAAAGAAGAGTGCTTTTAAATCACATACTTGTGCTGAATAAGAATCTAATAAGTGTCAGAAAATTCGTCTAGGCCATTTGACTAGTTTTGACAGTCTTGCCTTGATTTGCCTGCGACATTTCGGCTTAGATTAAGAAAAAATAATCACCAAACCCATTTGGGGAAACGAGGAAACAGCTATGTCAGTTGCGGAGGAGGCAGCATCTGCACGTCTGGAAACTTTTCCAGCTGTGTTGTTGCGCAACGCCAAACAATGGCGTGATCGACCGGCTATTCGTGAAAAAGATCTTGGAATTTGGCAGACATGGACATGGAATGACACTTTGCAAGAGGTGCGTTCTCTTTCCATTGGCCTAGCGGAGCTGGGTGTCAAAAAGGGTGACCATGTCGCCATTTTGGGGGTGAACCGTCCCCGTCTTTATTTCTCTTTTGCAGCGGCACAGGCTCTTGGCGCGGTTCCTGTGCCGGTCTATGCCGATTCTGCGGCTGAAGAGCTTGCCTATATCTTGGAACATGCCAATGCCCATGTGGTTGTGGCGGAAGATCAGGAACAGGTCGACAAGGTTCTTGAAATTTCCGAGCAATTGCCGGCCCTAAAAGAAATTGTGTATGACGATCCGCGTGGCCTGCGCGATTATGATCATACGCATCTTCATTCTTTTGAAAGGGTGCAGGCGCGTGGTCGTGAGGCTTTGGCGTCAGATGCGGGCCGTGAAGCGCTTTGGCTTGAGGGCATCGCGGCGGAAAAAGGCTCTGACATTGGCGTCATGCTGTATACTTCGGGCACCACAGGCAAGCCCAAGGGTGTGATGCTGTCCAATGACAATGTGATGATTTCGGCAGTTAATGCTTGCGAAGCTGAAAAACTGACAGAAAAAGATGAAGTATTGGCCTATTTGCCATTGGCGTGGGTTGGGGATCATCTCTTCTCTTATTGTCAGTCCTATGTTGCCGGTTATTGCATTTCCTGTCCGGAAAGTGCCGATACTATGCAAACGGATATGCGCGAGATTGGTCCGAGTTTTTTCTTTGCGCCGCCGCGCATGTTTGAAGGTTTGCTGACCTCTGTGATGATCCGTATGGAAGATGCAGGCAGCCTGAAACGCAAGATGTTTGATTATTTCATCAAACATGCCGAGAAAGTGGGGGAGGATATTCTCAATGGCAAGGCTGTGCCATTCATGGATCGTCTGAAATATAATCTTGGTGAATTGATGGTCTATGGCCCTTTGAAAAATACTTTCGGCTTTTCAAAAATCCGCGTTGGCTATACGGCTGGTGAAGCAATCGGGCCGGAAATTTTCCGTTTCTATCGCTCGCTGGGGATCAATCTCAAGCAGCTTTATGGCCAGACGGAAGCTTCTATCTTTGTGACTGTGCAGCCTGATGGCGAGATTTATTCCGACACGGTTGGTAAGCCTGCCAAGGATGTTGAGATTAAGATTGCCGATAATGGTGAAGTTTTGTTCCGCTCTCCCGGTGTTTTTGTGGCCTATTATAAAAATGAAGACTCCACCAAAGATACCAAAAATGAAGAGGGCTGGGTTTATTCTGGTGATGCGGGTTTCTTTGATGATCGCGGTCATCTGAAAATCATTGATCGTGCCAAGGATGTTGGCAAGCTCAATGATGGTTCGCTTTTTGCGCCGAAATATATCGAAAACAAGCTTAAATTCTTTCCCAATATCAAAGAGGCTGTAGCCTTTGGCAATGAGAAGGATAAGGCCACCGTCTTTGTCAATATCGATTTGAATGCCGTGGGCAACTGGGCCGAGCGCAATAATATTGCCTATGCCTCCTATCAGGAATTGGCCGGACATCCGCAAGTCTATGATATGATCCGCTCTCATATTGAAAAGGTGAATGAGGATTTGTCGAAGGAGCCAATGATGGCGGCATCGCAAATTCATCGCTTCCTTGTTTTGCATAAAGAGCTGGATGCAGATGACGGGGAATTGACACGGACCCAGAAGGTGCGCCGCCGGTTTGTGGCAGAGCGGTATGATGATCTGATCTCTGCGCTCTATAGCGACAAGACAGAACAATATACCAAAACGGAAGTTGTGTTTGAGGATGGCCGCAAAGGCTCCATTGAGGCAACTGTTCGTCTTTCTGATGCCAAAACTTTTGCCTATGCGCAATCGGAGGCCGCAGAATGACCTTTCAAGCCAATGTGAGTGATGCAATGAGCGATGTGACGAGCAATGCAGCAACTGGCCCAGCACCGGCAAAAGAGCCGGAAATGATGTTGGCAGTGGAGCATGTTTCCCTGTCCTTTGGTGGTGTGAAAGCCATCACTGATATTTCCTTTGATATCCATAAAGGTGAAATTCGCGCCATTATCGGGCCGAACGGGGCTGGTAAAACCTCCATGCTGAATGTGATTAACGGTTTTTACCATCCGCAAGAAGGCACGATTTACTGGCAAGGCAAAGTGCGCCGCCGGATGAAACCCCATGAAGCAGCCAAATCCGGTATTGCCCGTACCTTTCAGAATGTGGCCTTGTTCAAGGGCATGTCGACCCTTGACAATGTGATGACAGGACGCGGTTTGAGGATGAAGTCTAATTTCTTTTGGCAATGTATTCATAAAGGTCCAGCCTTGCGCGAAGAGAATGAACATCGCGCAAAAGTGGAAGAGATTATCGACTTTCTGGAAATCCAGCATATTCGTAACAAGCCAGTGGGCAAGTTGCCTTATGGTTTGCAAAAGCGTGTTGAGTTGGCGCGGGCCTTGGCTATGGAGCCGGATCTTTTACTGCTTGATGAGCCGATGGCAGGCATGAATCTGGAAGAAAAAGAGGATATGTCGCGCTTCATCATCGAGACCAACCAGCGCTATGGCACCACAATTGCTCTGATTGAGCATGATATGGGTGTTGTGATGGATTTGTCGGACCGGGTGGTTGTTCTGGATTATGGCAAAAAGATTGGGGATGGGCCGCCGGCAGAAGTGCAGGCCAATCAGGAAGTGATCGATGCCTATCTTGGTGTGTCTCACTGATCTGGTTTTCTCGCGTTTTTGCTTTCTAGAGCATTTTGAACAAATTATCAGTTACTCAAAATGCTCTAGCCTTTGTTTTCAAAGCATATTCTTATCCGAAAACCGCACACACTTTTCGGGAATATGCTCTAACTATAGGAGGCGCATCCATGTCTGTGGAGTTTGGCTTCTTTCTTGAGACCGTTATATCCGGCCTGATGGCGGGTGTGATGTATGCGCTGGTGGCGCTGGGTTTCGTTCTTATTTTCAAGGCTTCGGGCATTTTCAACTTTGCACAAGGGGTTATGTGTCTGTTTGCTGCCCTTACCTTTGTTGGGGTGCAGGAAAAATTTGGTCTACCGGCTTGGTTGGCTTTGCCAGCAGCAGTAGGCGTTATGATTTTGCTGGCTTGGCTGATTGAGCGTCTTGTGTTGCGCCATCTGGTCAATCAGGATCCGATCATCCTGTTCATGGCGACCATTGGTCTTGCTTATGTGCTGGAAGGTCTGGGTGACTTGATGTGGGGGTCTGATGTCAAGTTGCTTGATATTGGCCTGCCACAAGGCGCATCCGACTATATGCTCGACAATTTTAATCTTTATGTCGAAAAGCTGGAAGTGGTTGCTGCGGTGATTGCCTCTATTCTGGTGGCAGCTTTGGCGGTCTTTTTCCAGAAGACCCGCGTTGGTCGGGCTTTGCGTGCGGTGGCCGATGACCACCAGGCGGCTTTGTCTGTGGGTATTTCGCTCAATACCATCTGGGTGATTGTCTGGTCTGTTGCCGGTATTGTGGCCTTGGTGGCTGGTATTATGTGGGGCTCCAAGTCTGGCGTGCAATTCTCGCTTTCCTTGATTGCCTTGAAAGCTTTGCCGGTGCTCATTCTGGGCGGCTTTACCTCCATTCCCGGTGCGATTGTCGGTGGCTTGATCATTGGGGTCGGTGAAAAAGTTGCCGAGGTTTATATGGGGCCGTTTGTTGGTGGCGCCGTTGAAAACTGGTTCGCCTATATGTTGGCTCTCGCCTTCCTGCTGGTTCGTCCACAGGGTCTGTTTGGCGAAAAGATCATCGAAAGGGTTTAACAGATGTTCTATCGCGAAACTGGTCAATTCAAGACAAATTATTCTGATGATCGGGCCATCTTCCCGATCGCTCAGGACCGCTATGGGATCATGATCCTGCTGGCCATTGCCTTCTTTGTCATTCCTTTCACAGTGGATGATTATTGGGGCAATGCGATTTTCCTGCCGCTTTTGATTTATGCGCTGATTGCCATGGGTCTGAATGTTCTGGTGGGTTATTGCGGCCAAATCTCACTGGGGACAGCAGCTTTTATGGCGGTTGGTTCTTATGCGTCCTTCAAGCTGATGACCTCTTTTCCCGGTCTTGATTTTACCATTGTGGTGTTGATGTCGGGTTTGATTACGGCTGTTGTTGGCTCCTTGTTTGGTCTGCCAAGCTTGCGGATTAAGGGTTTTTATCTGGCTGTGGCGACCTTGGCGGCGCAATTCTTCATCATCTGGTTGGTGAATAAGGTGGAATGGTTCTATAATTATTCCGCGACAGGACAGATCAATGCGCCAGAGCGCACTGCGCTGATGTTCCCTGTCACTGGTCCCAATGCACCCATTCTGTATAAATATTTCTTCTGTTTGATCATTGTGGTTTTGGCTGCCTTGGTGACCAAGAATATTGTGCGGGGCCGGATTGGTCGCCAGTGGATGGCCATTCGGGATATGGATATTGCTGCGGAACTGATTGGCGTGCGTCCCCTGACCACCAAGCTGTCTGCCTTTGCTGTCTCATCCTTTTTGATTGGTATGGGGGGCGCGCTGTATTTCGGTGTCTGGCTTGGCGCGGCAGAGCCGACAGAGGCCTTTGGCATCGACCAGTCTTTCCTTATTCTGTTCATGATCATTGTGGGCGGTTTGGGGACCATTCTTGGCTCTTTTCTGGGGGCGGCTTTCTTGTGGCTTTTCCCGATTGCTTTCAAAAATTTCATGGTTGATAGCCTTGGACTTTCGACAGCAATGTCAGAACATCTTCAGATCATCCTGATGGGTGGACTGATCATCTTCTTTTTGATCGTTGAACCACATGGCCTTGCGCGTCTGTGGCAGATCACCAAAGAGAAGCTACGCATTTGGCCATTCCCGCACTAAGCGTGCGGGCATAGTCCATCATCTTTCATTCATGAAGGAGTGTTCACCCGATAAAAGAACATGGGGAACACTTTATTAGGAGGAACGACAATGAAATTTACAAAGGCAAAATTTGTAACAGGCATGGCATCTGGTCTGTTGGCGGCAACCTTGCTGGCACCGGTTGCAGCTGTTGCTGATGGGCATGAGCTGATCTTGCCATCGCTTGATTATCGCACCGGGCCTTATGCGCCGGGTGGCATTCCTTACGCCAATGGCTATGCGGATTATTTTGCTCTGCTCAATGAGCGCGATGGTGGCATCAATGGCGTCAAGGCCAAGGTTGTGCCTTGTGAAACCGGCTATAACACCAAAAAAGGCGTTGAATGCTATGAGAAGACCAAAAATATCGGCTCTGGTGCGCTGGCCTATATGCCGCTTTCCACCGGTATTACCTATCAGCTGATCCCAAAAGTCACCGCTGACAAAATTCCGCTGGTGACCATTGGATATGGCCGGACGTCTGCCCGCAATGGTCAGGTTTTTGAATATGTTTTCAACCCACCTGCGACTTATTGGGATGGTGCGACGGTTGCCATCAAGCATGTGATTGATAGCGAAGGCGGCGCTGATAAACTCAAGGGCAAGAAGATTGCACTGGTTTATCACAATTCTGCTTATGGCAAGGAGCCTATTCGCACCTTGCAGGCTTTGTCTGAGAAAATGGGCTTTGAGTTGACTTTGCTGCCGGTTGATCATCCGGGGCAGGAGCAAAAGGCAACATGGCTTCAGGTGCGCCGCAATCGTCCTGATTGGGTCTTTATGTGGGGCTGGGGCGTGATGAATCAGGTGGCGATCAAAGAAGCTGCCTCAATCCGCTTCCCAATGGAGAAATTTGTCGGTGTCTGGTGGTCCGGTGGCGAAAATGACGTGCTGCCAGCGGGTAAAGATGCCCATGGTTATAAGTCTGTTGTCTTTACCGCTGTTGGTGATGGCTTCCAAACCCATGAAGACATCAAGGCCTATGTCTATGGCAAAGGCAAAGCGGTTGATGCCTCTTTTGAACAGCGGATTGGTGAGACCCATTATAACCGCGGCATTTATGCCGGTGCTCTGGTTGCAGAAGCCATCCGCAAGGCAATGGCTGACAATGACACCAAGAAACCGACCGGTGTGATGGTTAAGGATGCGTTTGAAGGTCTGGAAATCAGCGATGAACGTTGGGCTGAATTGGGACTGGCCAACTTTACCGGTGCGGTAAAGCTGTCTTGTGCTGACCATCGTGGTCCTTCCAAAATTGCGGTTCAGCAATGGGATGCAGAGGCCAAGAAATGGTCTATCATTTCCGATTTTGTTGAGCCAATGGATGATGTGACTACGCCTTTGATCAAGGCTGACTCTGAGGCTTATGCAAAGGAAAACAACATCACGCCACGTGATTGCAAATAAGATGCTGCTGGTCTGCGCCTTTGGGCGCAGACCCTTTAATACCAACGGCACGAGAGATTACCCAATAAAACCGGCCTTCGGTGCCTTGAAATG
>JAOXSH010000122.1 GCA_025800145.1 Cohaesibacter sp. | reverse complement strand
AGGGTGGTTTTGCGGCCCTGTTGATCGGTAATGGTTAGGTTGAGGGCATCGCCCGCCTTGCCCGTGCCAAGGCCCGCTCGACTGCTGACAAGGGGAGAGGGCTGGATATGCAGCCTAAAAGTCTCACTCGGAGACTTTTAAATCAGGCACTGAGAGCAACGACTAGGAGGGAGGCAGAAACCGGACAGCGCGGGCTATCCGGTTTTTGTTGTCTCTGCTGGGCTGGATTGGTCGAAATAATCGCGAATGACCGGATTGTCTTTTGGTAGGCTTAGGGGTCTTGGGGCGTGCCAGATTGCATGTTCGATAAAGTCGCCAACCAAACAGCCAAGCTGATGACGCTCTTCCCTTGGGTAGCAATAGTCGATCATCTCAAACCACATCACCATATCCGCATACCAATTGCCCTGATAGTCGAGCCGATAGCCGACATCATTGTAAAGGCATGTCATATTTGTCATATACTCTTCAAACAGCAATTCTTTGGCGCGGAATCTCTCAATGGCATAAAGAAGGTTATCATAGCCATAGAGTTTGGGCTTTGGTGGTTGATCGTCTGGTTTGGGTGAAGCAGCACGGGCAGCATCTTCTGCCTTATATTCTTCCAATATGAAAGAAAAATGCCTTTTGATCACACGGTCATTTTCTGGCAATCTTAACGGGTCTGGCTCGTTTTTAATGACATCTTCCATAAAATCGCCGAATGAACAGCCGAGCTCATACCACTCTTCTTTGGGATAAAGATATTCAATGGTTTCCATCCAAG
>JAOXSH010000119.1 GCA_025800145.1 Cohaesibacter sp. | reverse complement strand
AAAGATTACCCCATATGACCGGATTTTATTGGCTTTCTGGTAAGAAGCTTTTGCTGTGATGGTCTGGTTGACCATAAAGCAAGAGCGACGCAGTCCAGAAAGCCAATAAAACTGGCCTTCGGTGCCTTGAAATGGCTCACTGAGAGCGTTATCTTTCTAGGGCGCGCCTCATTGAATTGTCTTGACAATTCAATGCAAAAGGTTCGCATCAAAAAAGACAATACCCCGGCATTGTCCGTCGAAAGATACCTTCTCAGTAAACCATTTCAAAGCATCCTATGGGTCAATCTTTCATGCCGTTGGTATAATATGTTGGTTGGCTCTTCCTTGACATATTTTTTCCAATATTGTGGCTAGAGTGATGGCGGATTGTTTTTGTTTCTTGTAAGACAGGGGGCAGGAATTGTCATTTTTCAGTGATAGAGCCCCGTTGCGAGTATAGAGGTGCATGTCTTCATGATGTTTCGGTCAGTAACTAAATTGCGCGCTGGTCTGGTTTTGCTTGGAGCCTTGGCGCTTGGGGCGCTTGGGGCCTGTGCCAGTACCGATCCTTCCGAGCTGGCCTTTGAAGAGGTGCCAGCGCAAAAGCTCTATGCGCAGGGCATTGCCGCCATGGATGGGGGCGATGACAGTCTGGCCCGCAAGAAATTTGAAGAGCTGGATCGGCAACATCCCTATTCCAATTATGCGCGCCGCTCGATGGTATTGAGTGCTTATAATTCCTATCGTCAGGGGGATTATAGCGAGAGTGTGCAGATTTCCAGACGCTTCATTGCGCTTTATCCAAGTGATGAAGATGTGCCTTATGCCTATTATCTGATTGGGCAATCCTATTATCGGCAGATTCCTGAAATTACCCGTGATCAGGAAGCGGCGGAACGGGCGATGCAGGCCATGAATGATCTGGTGCAGCGCTATCCCCAGTCTGAATATGCCTCGGATGCGCGCAACAAGATCCGCATCACCATGGATCAGTTGGCGGGCAAGGAAATGCAGATTGGCCGCTATTATCTGGAGCGCAAGGAATATATTGCCGCTGCGAATCGCTTCAAGCTGGTTGTGAAGGATTTTCAGACCACGCGCCATGTCGAGGAAGGCTTGATGCGTCTGGCACAGACCTATCTGGCCATGGGCATTGTTCATGAAGCGCAAACCGCAGTTGCCGTTTTGGGGCATAATTTCCCCGACAGCAAATGGTATCAGCAAGCTTTTGCCATGTTAAAGACCGATGGCTTGCAGCCGCAAGTCAATAAAGGCTCTTGGTTGTCGCGCGTCTTTTCTTAAATGCCCGATTTATAGGTTTATATGCCTGATTGGATGAAAAAGCGGGGTTTGGCCTCGCTTTTTTTGTTTTCAGCGCTTGTTGCCTTGGTATAACGCTTTTCTGAAGACAGAAAAGAGCGGGTTACTCTTGATCTGTTCGCTTTTTGTGCTTGTTTTTATTGTCTTTCCTGAGGCATATTGACGGGCAGTTGGAAGATCTGGACTGGATGTGCCTGCTTTTACGGGAGCGGGCTTCCCCAGCCATTTGTTAAGAGGGGCCAATGCTCGCATCACTCTCTATTCGAGACATTGTTCTGATTGATCGTCTGGATCTGGAATTTGGGTCTGGCATGACTGTACTGACCGGTGAAACAGGGGCGGGCAAGTCGATTTTGCTGGATTCCCTATCGCTGGCTCTTGGCGGGCGGGGAGATGGCGGCTTGGTGCGTGCCGGGCAGAAACAGGGTCAAGTGATTGCCATGTTTGATTTGCCGCTTTCGCATCCTGCCTATGCTGTTTTGGAAGAGCAGGACATTGCCCATGATGGTGAGCTGGTGTTGCGCCGAGTGCAAAATGCCGATGGGCGGACCCGCGCCTATGTCAATGATCAGCCGGTCAGTGCTGGGCTTTTGCGGCAAGTGGGCGAAGGGCTGATTGAAATTCACGGTCAGCATGATGACCGGGCGCTGGTGGATGCGGATTTGCATCGGCAATTGCTGGATGCTTTTGGTGGACTGGATGCACAGAGCCAAGGCGTGCGCGAGGCTTATGGGTGTTGGCGCAAGGCCGAACGGGATTTGAGCAAACTGGAGCGCAGCATTGAAGAGGCGCGGGCTGAGGCTGATTATATTTCTGCCGCAGTTGAGGAATTGTCTGCTCTCTCTCCCTTAACCGGGGAAGAGGAAGAGCTGGCCGCCAAGCGCACCACCATGATGCAGTCAGAGAAAATCGCCGGAGATCTGAGCGAAGCCTATCAGGCGTTGGATGGAACGGCGTCCCCCATTCCGGTGCTTGCCAGCATGATGCGCCGACTTGAGCGCAAATCAGAGCAGGTTCCGGGTTTGATGGATGCACCGTTGGAGCATTTGAACCATGCGCTGAATGCTTTGGAAGATGCACGCGGTGCGCTGGATCAGGCCTTGCGGGACAGTGCCTATAATCCGCGGGATCTGGAAGAGACGGAAGAGCGCCTGTTTGCCCTTCGTGCTTTGGTGCGCAAACATAAGGTGCAAGATGCCGATGCTTTGGTGCCGTTGCTTGCAAAAATGCAAGGAGAGATGGATGCACTGGATCATGGTGAAGAGCGGCTTGTTGCCTTGCGTGAGGAAGCGGTGGCCAGCAAAACGATCTTTGATCGGCTGGCTTTGGCTTTGAGTGAGGCTCGAGAGCAAGTTGCGACGCGCTTGGTGGATGAGGTTATGGCGGAATTGCCGTCTTTGAAACTGGAGGCGGCGACTTTTTTGGTTCAGCATGACAGGGATATTGAGAGCCGTTCGGCTGAGGGCATTGATCAGATTGAATTTTGGGTTCAGACCAATCCGGGGACACGTCCGGGACCGATGATGAAGGTGGCCTCTGGTGGTGAATTGTCGCGATTCCTTTTGGCCTTGAAAGTGGCCATGGCGGATAAAGGCTCTGCGCCGACTTTGGTGTTTGACGAGATTGACACCGGCGTTGGCGGTGCGGTGGCCGAGGCAATTGGCCGTCGTTTGGCGCGTCTTGCAGGCCGGGTTCAGGTGCTCTCTGTCACCCATGCGCCACAAGTGGCGGCGCGGGCGGCGGCGCATATGCGTATTTCCAAAAACGCCGTTGATGGGGAAGAGCGGGTAGCAACGGCGGTGATTGAGATTGATGGGGATCATCGCGAGGAAGAGATTGCCCGCATGTTGGCTGGTGCCGTGATTAGTGATGAGGCCCGTGCGGCGGCCCGTCAATTGCTAACGGGAGCAGAGCAATGAGGGATGCTGTGAAAGGGGCTGAGAGTTTGACGCTGGATGAGATCAAGGCGTTGAGCGAAGAGCAGGCCGCGCAAGAGCTGGAACGTCTGGCACAGGTGATTGCTGCGGCGGATAAAGCCTATCATGGCGAGGATGCTCCTGATTTGTCGGATGCGGCCTATGATGCTTTGCGCAAGTCCAACACAGCGATTGAGGCTTTGTTTCCGCATTTGCGCCGGGATGACAGTCCTACATTGCGGGTGGGGGCAGCGCCTTCTGAAAAATTTGCCAAAATCACTCATGTGGTGCCGATGCTCTCGCTCGATAATGCCTTTGATGATGGCGATGTGCGCGATTTTGTGGATCGGGTACGGCGCTATTTGGGCTTGCCCAGTGCGCAAAGCGTGCGGTTGACAGCCGAGCCGAAAATTGATGGCCTGTCGGCCAGCCTTCGTTATGAAAACGGCGTGCTGGTCTCTGGGGCGACCCGTGGTGACGGGGCTGTGGGCGAGGATATCACGGCCAATTTAAAGACCATTGCCTCCATTCCCCATCAGCTGAAAGGCTCAGATTATCCCGATATTTTGGAAGTGCGGGGGGAGGTTTATTTTCCCCGCTCTGAATTTGCGGCTCTTAATGCACGCCAAGTGGAGACGGGAGGCAAGGTTTTTGCCAATCCGCGCAATGCGGCTGCCGGGTCTTTGCGGCAATTGGATGCTGATATCACCCGCAGTCGAAATCTGGCCTTTTTTGCCTATGCATGGGGCGATATCAGCCAAAGCTGGCGGGACAGTCAATATGAGGCTGTGCAGGCCTTTGGTGCGTGGGGCTTTACGGTCAATCCGCTGCTCTTGGCCTTTGATGATCTGGATGATCTGCTGGCGCATTATGCAAAAATTGAAGCGCTGCGCTCGGAACTGGATTATGACATTGACGGGGTTGTCTATAAGGTTGACGATTTGGCTTTGCAGGCGCGGCTTGGATTTGTCTCGCGGGCGCCGCGTTGGGCGATTGCTCATAAATTTCCCGCCGAACAGGCCACCACTTTGCTGGAAGAGATTGAGATACAAGTGGGCCGCACCGGGGCTTTGACCCCTGTTGCCAAGCTCAAGCCCGTGACTGTGGGTGGGGTGGTTGTCTCCAACGCCACCTTGCATAATGAGGATGAGATTGCCCGCAAGGATGTGCGCAAGGGCGATAGTGTGATTGTCCAGCGGGCGGGGGATGTGATCCCGCAAATTGTTGGGGTGGTGCTGGATCAGCGCCCGGCTGATAGCAAGCCTTATGAGCCGTTGACAGAATGCCCGATTTGCGGCTCCCATGCTGTGCGCGAACAAAAACCGGGCGATAAGGAAGATGCCATTCGTCGCTGTAGTGGCGGCTTGATTTGTCCGGCGCAAGCGGTTGAACAACTCAAGCATTTTGTTTCGCGCAATGCCATGGATATTGATGGCTTGGGGGAAAAGCAGATTGCCGCCTTTTATGAAGAAGGCACCATTCAAAGAGCTGCCGATATTTTCCGTCTTGAAGAGCTGGATCAGGAAAAGGGTCGTGGTGAACGCCTGCGCAACAAAGAGGGATGGGGGGCAACCTCTGCCCGCAATTTGTTTGCTGCCATTCGCGAGCGCCGTTCTGTCGAGTTGCATCGGTTTATTTTTGCTCTTGGGATCCGCCATGTTGGCGAGACCACGGCAAAATTGCTGGCGCGGCGCTATGGCAGTTTTGCGGTCCTTCGTGAGGCGATGAGGACAGCCAAAGAGGTGGACAGCCCAAGCTGGAAAGACTTGCTTGATATTGATGGTATTGGCGAGGTGATGGCCAAGTCTATTGTTGATTTTTTCACCGAAGAGAAAAATGAAACTGCTTTGTCAGACTTGCTGGAACATGTCACCCCGCAAGAGGCAGAAGCGGTGCAGATGGATACGGAAGTTTCGGGAAAGACGGTGGTCTTTACTGGTAAGCTGGAAAAACTCTCTCGTTCTGAAGCCAAAAATCAGGCCGAGAGTTTGGGGGCGAAAGTTTCAGGCTCTGTGTCTGCCAAAACCGATATTCTGGTCGCAGGTCCCGGTGCTGGCTCAAAGCTGAAGAAAGCGCAGGAGCTGGGCATTACGACATTGAGCGAAGATGACTGGATTGCTTTGATTTCTTAGAGCCTTATCTAAAAATTCTGAGCCAGCCCTCTCCCCCTCCCAAACCACTCACGAGGGTACCATGACGGGCGGTTTGGGAGGGGGAGAGGGCTGGATATGTGGCCTAATACCAACGAGCAGAAATAATGACCCATATGACCGGATTTTCTGGGTTTTCTGGTAAGGAGCTTTTGCTGCCATGGTCTGGCTGACCTCAAAGCAAGAGCGACGCAGTCCAGAAGGCCCAGAAAATCCGGTCATATGGGTCATTATTTCTGCTCGTTGGTAT